>JANXQR010000430.1 GCA_025353435.1 Acidobacteriota bacterium
TTTGTAACCCCTTTGCCATCAACGAAAGAAAGTTTGCTCAAATCCATTATTAATTCGTGGGATCTGCCATACTTAATACAGTAGAGAAAAGTAGCGCCCGCCTCCATCGGCGGGCGTTTCCATTTCCGGGGCAATTCAGAGCAGTAAGGAGACAGGCATGAGAACAGATCACAACTCGATCTACCGCCAGGCAGCCAGCGAGAGTGTCACGCAAGCTGGCTTTACGCCCCGTTCGCTTTTTCACTTCTTCACCGGCTTCTGTCCACTGTTCACTGTTCTTTGTGATTCAAATCACGGTGAGCAGAAATTCCCCCCTTTTCGGTGTGTAATCGTATGAATCCAATCATCTTGTCCGTTTTTTTATTTGCATTTGAGAGTGCATTTATCACCAATTTCGGTGCAAATTACGCGTTCCGGCTATCCTGTAGGCGAGCAAAATGCCCTTTTCTCACACCATCGGAAACATCCGGTACACATTCGCCAATCTGGCTGACCTTCTTGCCAAGGCAACGCCACTGCGCAGCGGCGATGTGCTCGCCGGGGTGGCGGCGGAGTCGGCTGAGCAGCGGGTGGCCGCTCAGTTCGCCCTCGCCGACCTGCCATTGCAGCATTTCTTAAATGAGCAAGTTGTCCCCTATGAACAGGACGAGGTAACGCGCCTCATTGTCGATCAGCACAACATTGAGGCATTCGATCCGGTTGGTGGGTTCACGGTGGGCGAGTTTCGAGACTGGCTGCTCTCAGACGAAGCTACTGCGGAGCGGCTGGCGGCGCTGGCCCCGGGGCTCACACCGGAGATGGCCGCAGCCGTCAGCAAGCTCATGCGCCTTCAGGACCTGATCGTAGTGGCTGCAAAGATCCGCGTGGTGACGAAGTTTCGCACCACGGTTGGGCTTTCAGGACGGTTGAGCACGCGTCTCCAGCCGAATCATCCCACTGACGATCCGGCAGGCATTGCCGCCTCAATCATTGATGGCCTGCTGCTCGGTTCGGGCGACGCCGTGATTGGCATCAACCCCGCAGGCGACAGCGTGGCTGCCACCGCCAACTTGTTGCGGCTGATCGAAGCGGTGCGGACGCGCTTCCAAATCCCTGCACAGAGCTGCGTGCTGGCGCATATCACTACTCAATTGGGGGCGCTGGAGGCTGGCGCTCCCGTGGACCTGCTGTTCCAGTCGATCGCGGGAACCGAAGCAGCGAATCGCAGCTTCGGTGTGAATCTGTCGTTGCTGGCAGAGGCGAATGAAGCTGGCCGGTCGCTATCGAGGGGCGCGGTATGCGCGGACGGAACGGTGGGCCGCGACGTGATGTACTTCGAGACTGGCCAGGGGTCGGCGCTCTCGGCCAATGCACACCACGGCGTGGACCAGCAGACGCTGGAGGCGCGGGCATACGGGGTGGCGCGCGCGTTCGATCCCATGCTGGTAAATACGGTGGTGGGCTTCATTGGGCCAGAGTATCTCTACGACGGCAAGCAGATCACGCGCGCGGGACTCGAAGACCACTTCTGCGGAAAGCTTCTGGGACTGCCAATGGGTTGCGACGTGTGCTACACCAACCATGCGGAGGCCGACCAGGACGATATGGATGCGCTGCTCACGCTGCTGGGCGCGGCGGGGGTGAACTACATCATGGGCGTGCCCGGTGCGGACGATGTGATGCTGAACTACCAGAGCACGAGCTTTCACGATGCGCTTTACCTGAGGCGGATTCTGGGGCTGCGGCCTGCGCCGGAGTTTGAGGCGTGGCTCGGCGGCGAAGGCTTCGAGCGGCTGAGGCTCGAGGCGAAGTCGCCGGAAAGGCTGCTGCTCGCGGCGGCGAGGCTGCTGAAGTGAGCGACCCACTGGACATGCTGGACATTGCCAAGCGGCTGCGGGCGTTGACGCCGGCGCGCTTGGGGCTGGGGCGCAGCGGCGTGAGCCAGGTCACGCGTGACGTGCTTCACTTCCAACTCAGTCACGCGCAGGCGCGCGACGCAGTCCATGCGCGACTTGATGCGGCGGCTCTTGCACAGGCGATCCGCGCGCAGGTTTCGCAATTCGACTCAGGCCCGGTTCTGCGGCTGCATTCGGCCGCGCCCGATCGGACGACGTATTTGCAGCGGCCCGACCTGGGACGCAGGCTGGATGAGAAGAGCCGTTCCGCGCTGGCACCGAATGAAGGCGGAGAGGTTGACGTGGCGATGGTGGTGGCCGACGGACTGTCGGCTCTGGCAGTGGAGCGCCACGTTCCACCGCTGCTCGGACTGCTGCTGCCACGACTGGCAGAAAGAAATGTCGCGCCGGTATGCGTCGTGGAACAGGGGAGAGTGGCGATTGGAGACGAGATTGGCGAGGCACTTCAGGCGCGGCTCTCGATTGTGTTGATCGGGGAGCGGCCGGGGCTGAGTTCGCCGGACTCGCTGGGAGCTTATATTACGTGGGCGCCGCGCGTAGGGCGGACGGATGCGGAGCGCGTGTGCATCTCCAACATCCGCTCCCAGGGTCTGGATTACGAGGAGGCTGCCGCGCAAGTGGAAAGGGCTGTAACTGAGGCCTTTCAGCGCCGGCTGACGGGGGTGGCGCCGGAGGCTCATCGCGGTCTGTCGGAGAACTTGTGATGCGCGGGGTTCGCATAGGGTTCATGGCGTTGATTGGCCTGGTGGTGTTCGGTTACGGGGCGGACTGGGTGATCTTCAAGATCGAAGGCTCGCCTACGTCACAGTTCACGGTGAGCCACTTTGTTTCGGCTCCGCTTAAGAACAACAAGGAAGAGATGGACTACACGGGGTCCGACATGGTGCCGTGTTCGATCACTTTGTTTCCCCAGGGCGGGTTTACGCCGTGCTGGTGGCTGCGGACGCACACGAACGATGTGAAGCGTTTTTAAGGGCAGGGAACCTGGAACACGGCACAGGAACCAGAGAGCAATTGTGGGAGTGAACATAAGTGGGTGATGGCAGTCACTCCATTGCCTTCGGCGCAGGGGTAGCATCGAGCAATCCTTCCCCCAGGGTGGCGAAAATGTATAACCGCACGCAGAACGAGAATGGGACCTACAATACGCTGTGCCTGCATTGCTTCATGACCGTTGCTTCGGCGGTGGATTCGAACGAGGGGCTCGAGAGGGTTGAGGCCAAACATATGTGCCTTGAGCGCATGATTTCGGAATTGGTGACGCTGGGCGATTGTGACTGCCAGTGTATGCGGCCCAATTAGGGATTTGGCGTGATGGCGGGTTGCGGGGCGGGGCGCGGGTGTCCGTTGGCGAGTTTCTTGTAGAGGTCCTCGTCCGCGGCTTTGTTGAGCTTGCTGGCCTTGTCAAACTCCGCCTTGGCTTCTTCCTTGCGGCCCATGGTGCGATAGAGCCTTCCGAGACGCCAATGCACGTTCACTTCGTCGGGCTTGAGGCGGGCGGCGGTTTCGAGTTCACGGAGCGCATCGGCATTTCGGCCGGCATCGGAGTCGATGATGCCGAGGTCGAGGTCGCCGAGCCATAAAGATGAATCGACTTGCACGCCATTGACAAGCAGCGGGCGGGCTTCCTCGGCTTTGTTGAGCTGCAGAAGGCTATCGCCCAGGTAGACCATGGATTGGGCGTGTTTGGGGTCGTTCGCCAGCTCGGCCTGGAACTCGATGGCGGCTTCGGGATACTGCTTCTGGGTCCACAGGAGGTAGCCGAGGCCGAAGTGCGCGTTGGGTTCTTTGGGATTGGCCTTGACGGCGGCGCGAAACATCTTGGTGGAGCCCTCGTTGTCTTTCATTTCGTCGAGGGCTTCGCCGGCAATCATGTCGGCTTCAGCGGAGTCGGGATTGAGGGCCAGGATCTCCTTGTAGACGTCCATAACTTTGGGGAACTGCCGGGTCCAGAGATAGGTGTGGGCGAGGTCGAGGCGCAGAGGCAGATTCAGCGGGTCGCGATCGGCGGCGGTTTTCAGGTAAGGGGCGGCTTTGTCGTAATCGGCCAGGCCGTAATGGGACATGCCGAGAAGAATGGTGAAGCGCTGGGCTTCGGGTGAATCGGGCGGTGCTGATTTCAGAAGGGCTTCGAATTCCGGAATGGCTTCCTTGAGCTGGCCGCTCTTGAAGAGGGCCAGGGCGAGGTTGAGGCGCAGGCCTGGCACCTCGGGATTGAGCTCGATGGCCTTGCGATAAAGGGGCACGGCTTCGTTGTAGTGCTCCTGGCGGGCCTCGAGAAGTGCGATTCGGGCATAGGGCTCGGGATTATTTGGATAGGTTTTGGAGAGGGAAATCCATGCCGTCTCCGCCTCGCTGTAGTTGTGTACCTGTTCGAGGACGAGTGCTGCCTGGCGGGCGGCGACGTAGGCGTCCTGGGCGCAGGCGAGGGCGGCGGCGAGGAGCAGCAAGGTTAGAGTTTGGGTTGCCCTTTTCACGTTCGCCTCTGATGTTGGACTGCTTGAGTTGATTTTCGCTTGGTGGGTGTGGGTGGGGCAATTCTGTCAGGTGCTCTTCCATCAATTTGGCGTACGACTGACTCGCAGGGAAGGAAGAACAACAGCAAGAACAACTGCAGATCCTTCGACTCCATTTGCGCACAAAGCCGCGCAAATTCCGCTCAGGAAGACAAATCTCTGGGGTGGGTTCGAGGTATCCCACCCTAAGCGCAAAGACAAAGACGCGCTGAGGGGCGGGCACCCTCGGTTGGTGCGATAGCCGAGGAGGACAGATTCGTGGCAAAGAAAAAGGGCCCGGCAGGAAGACCTGCCGGGCCCTGTTGAGGGGTTGATGGTTTAGAAAATGAACTTGCCGCCGAGTTCCAGAACGCGGGGATCCCACGTGCTGGTGACCTGGCCGAAGGTGTTTCCGCTGCCCAGTGTGGTGGCTGCGCCGTTTTGCGGTGCGTAGCCAACGTTCACGTTGTTGCCTTCAGCGTGATTAAGGGTGTTGAACGACTCGAACCGGAGTTCAAGGTGCGCCCGCTCGGTGAAGGCAAACGACTTGTACAGCGAGGTTGTGAAGTTGACACGGCCCGGACCAATGACGGCATCCTTGCCCGCGTTGCCGAAGCCGAGGTTGGGTCCGCCCTGCCAGACCGGCATGACGTTCGAGAACTTCGAAGTGTCAAACCAATTGGCGAACGTCTTGGGGTAGGACATTTTCCCGCTGATGTTGGGGCGAACCGTGTATCCGCCGCCGAGGCCAACGGGATCGTATCCGTTGCCGCTGCCGAGGATACCACCGGCGCCAGTTACGCCGTTGTTGGTCGGGATCACGCCGCTCTCATCGACAAACGTTCCGGCCGTTTCCCATCCACCGATCAGGGAGTGAACCAGACCCGAGCTCTTGGCGAAGAACGGGAGTTTGTAGACGTAGTTTGCGTTGATCATGTTGCGGCGATCCAACGCGCCCGAACCCTTGTCATACTTGAGGTTCCAGGGGTTGCTGACACCTTGGAGGTCGAAGCTAGTGATATCGATTTCGTGCGAGTACGTGTAATCGATTTCGCCGCTGAGGCCCCACTTGTTCTGCACACGGAGCCCGGTCTGGAATCCGTTGTAGGTGCCGTTGGTGGTGTTTTCCTGCTGGTTGATGTCGCCGTATCCCTGGAACTGACGGAACTGGTTCTGGCCGCCATTAAAGGACTGGAAGCCGGGGAGGCACTTGCTGTCGTCTCCAAACGGCGAGTGGTTGCCGCTGTCGCCAGCCAGGCATTGTACGGGAACAGTTGCGCTGCCGCCGCCCGGTTGGGGAACGCTGACAGGAGAGACGGAGAAGGGGATGTTGTTGATGTGGCGATCGACGTTCTGGTGCCACGCCATGTTGCCAACGTACTGGACAACCCAGATGACGGACGGCGAGATCTCACGCTGCACACCCAAGCTGAACTGGGCGACGGCAGGAGCGCGATAGTCCTTGGCCAGGTTGGTGACGTTGGTAGCGAATACAGGGAGCCCAGCGGCGGCAGCATCCGCGCCGGTCTGCCAGTTGGTTCCGGGATGGCTGAACATGGTGTTGTTGATGCTCAGGTTGTATGCAAACGGCGAACTGGTTGCCGCGTTGTAGATGTCGTTGCCCTGCATGCGCTCGAAGAATGATCCGATACCGCCGCGGAGAACGGTCTTGCCGTTGCCGAATAGGTCCTCAGAGAAGCCGACTCGCGGTTGGAGGGTGTTGTAGTCGTTCTTGACCAAGCCAACGGGGAATCCGTTTTGTGCGGCGAGTCCCATTCCATTGAGATAGAACTGGACAGTATTCACAGTCGAGATGCCGGGGCTGGTGGGGTCGATGGTTCCGGCCGTTGTCCAGATGGGCAGCGCCGAAGGGTTGTACATCTCCTGATCGAAGTTGGCGACCTGGTTGTTCCGTTCCCAGGCGTGCGGCAGGGCATCATAGCGAAGTCCGAGCTGCAGGCTGAGGCGGGGAGAGACGTGCCAGTTGTCCATCACATAGGCCGACGGCGTTTGGTTGACATAGTGGCGGATCGGGGTCTTCTGGAACTGAGAGAAGCTTCCGGTCAAGCCGAGGAGCAAGTCCATGAGGCTGTCGTTGGTGGTGCTGCTGGGGCTGAAGTTGCCCTGCTGATCACCGAACAACTGCTGGTTCTTGGTGTAGCGGTTGTAGCTGAATCCGTACTTCATGGCGTGCTTGCCCATGGTGTACGAGATGTCAACCTTTGGCTCGTAGTCGCGCGCGGCGTTGTGCCACGGAGCGGAGCCGGTATCTTCGGCTGTTCCGTAGGGACCCATGTACCCGATGCCGGGAAGGGCATTGCGCGTGACCTTGAAGGCCGAGCTGATGGGAGCGACGCTCCAACCGGAAGGCAACTGAGCATTCTTGCTGTTGATGATGTTGATGACGTTGCCGTCGTAGTTGATGCTGGCTTCCATTACCAGGTTGGGATTGATCTGCCCGGTCAGCTTGATGGCCGCTGATTCAGAGGGGTTGGACAGGGTGCTGGTAATGGTGTTGTAGCTGGCCCAGAGCCAGCCCAGGAACGGCGAAGCGTTGCCCTGGGTCACGGTGTCCTGCATGTAGTGGCCGAGGATGGCCCACTTGTCGTTGACCTTGTGGTCAATACGAACCACATCGTCGCGGACATCGAGCGGAACCGTGTTGCTGGCGACAGCCTTGTCGTCGGGGGTGGTCGCCTTGGGGAGCGCGGGAGAGTTCAGGTAGAGAACGCCATTGGGGTCGAACAACGATGAGGGAATGACCTGCGGGTCAGCGCAACCGTTGGGGTTTCCCTTTGCGTCAAATAGCGTGGCACCGTTCCAGCAGCGATTGGGGGTCAGTCCAAGCGGCTGCAGTTTGGTTTGGTAGTAGCTGGTGCTAGTGGCGATATTCGGAACCAGCAGGAATGCGCTCGACTGGAATTTGGGCGCGACGTAGGTGAGATTCTGACCGAGTGTGGGGCGATCGGCGGCATCGATGGTGTTCTGGATGTTGGTGCCGGCCGCGTTGAGGATCTTGCGCCATTCTTCATTCCAGAAGAAGAAGGTCTTCTGTCTGCTCTCGTTGTAGACGTGAGGAATGAATATGGGGCCACCCGCGTTTGCGCCGTAGATGTTGTAGTGCAGCGACGGGCGCGCATTGTTATGGAGCTTGTTAAAGTAGAAGTTGGCGTCGTAGTCGGTGTTGCGGTTGAACTCGTAGACTTCCCCGTGGAACTTCTGGGTACCGCTCTTGAGCGAAAGGCTCATGGTGGCGCCAGAAGAAATACCGTAGTCTGGCGGGTAGTTCGAGGTCAGCATGTTGAATTCGGCGATGGCGTCCTGTGAGGGCATGATGTCCATGCCGCCGGCGCCGCCGCGGTCGTCAGCCTCGCCACCGTCGATGAGCCAGATGTTGTGGCTTTGGCGGAGACCGTTGACGCTGATGGTGAAGTTGGCAGCGACCGAGCTGGGCGTGTTGGAGTCAGGCAGGGCTGAGCTGACGCCGAGGCCCAAGGCTGCGAGAGCCGCGAAGTTGCGGTTTTCGGTGGCGATTTCGCTGATCTGCTCGGAGCTGATGAGGGTGCTGACGACGTTGGAGTCGGTTTGCACAGTGAGCGCATCGGCTTCGACAGTAACGGTTTGGTTCTCGGCGCCGATTGTGAGTTTCACGTCAACACGGACCGTGGACGAGACGTTGACCACGACTCCGTTCTGCGCGAACGCTTCAAAACCCTTTGCCGAGATTTTCAGGTTGTAGTTTGCGGGGTTGAGTCCGGAGATGGAAAATAATCCAGTCGCTCCGCTTTCTGTCGTATTTGCAGATCCGGTGCCTGGATCGGTGAGTACGACCTTGGCTCCGGCGACGACAGCTCCTGTCTGGTCTGTGACGATGCCCGTGACTGTTGAGTTGGCTTGTGCGAATGCTCCCGCACACGCCAAAACAAAGAGCAACGGCAACAGGAAGAACCTGTTTTTCGCTTGTCTCATGTGACCTTCCTTTTTCAAGTGATGCTGCTTTGTTTTTGTTTCCTGTTCTGTCGCTTCCCCTTACGAGCTGGTATGAAGCCGAATGAATTTGGAGGCCCGGAAGAACGCTAAATGGGAAGCCGTGCAATTCGCGGAAGGGAAAAAGCCAAGTGAGAGGGGAAGCCCCTGATTTGGCGAATCGGGAAAGCGAAAATTTGGGACATTCAATCAAGTACACCGATTTACCTACGTTTGGCAACCGTTTTTTTGGCGTGACAATGACTTTTCAGAAATCTTGATCGGGGTGGCTTCCTGATGGTCCGAAGTCAGGGTGGCCAGGTAACAATTGAGGGCTTCGTGCGGTTCAAATTCGCCGATATTCTCCGGTTTTATGAATCGATTTTCCATCGAAATACACTTTTCAGGAGAACTCTGCTGAAACGTTTAAGCAGAGTAATCTGAAAAGTTCTCTGGAAGGGCCCTGAACATTTAACGCGCCGATGTGATCGCTTGTCAAGGGGAGGATAGGTCTGGCGCCGAGGGATCTGTGGAAGGTCGCAACTGTATGGTAGTTAAACGTTTACATGACTTCTGCTTCAGATTGAAAAAGGGGTTCGGGAGGAGTGGGGACGGATGGAACTGGAGGAAAGGGCCTATCGGAGCCGGGCCAGGTCGCGGAGATCGCGGGCGACGGCCTCGAGGAAGGTTTCGATGCTGATGTCGGCAGGGATTTCGAGGCCGGATTTTGTTTTGAGGGCGGTGGCGATTCGGTCTGCGAAGCTGTAGCGAACGTCGAGGGGCATGTCGAGGCGGCGGACGAAGAAGTTTTCCATGATTTCGAGATCGGAAGGGGAGAGCTTTGCGACGGCGGCGGCGGGGAGCGAGACGAGGGAATGGGGTTCGGACACGGCGATTCGCGATGTGAAGGCAGCGGCAGTGAAAGTGCGCGAGCCGGCATCGTTCCAGAGGGGCGACTCGGGAGTGCTATCGCGGACGACGAGGGTGCCCGCGGCCAGGTCGCCGAGGCGCTGATGCTGCTTGGTGACAAACATGGTGATGACGCCCACGACGTAGACAAAGGGAATCTGGTCGATGTAGCGAATGAAATTGCGGGCCATGGATTCGAAGATGCCGATGGGGCGGCCGGTGCGCTGGATGACGCGGATTTTGGCGATTCTTTTGCCGGGTGTCTGGCCATTCCAGAAGGCTTCAAAGAGTGTGAAGTAGCCCCAGTTGAAGAGGAAGACGAGAAAGATGACGATTGCGGTGGCCCACTTCTCAGAGATTTTCGATGCTGCATGAATGGCAGGCAGGAAGATGACGGCGAAGAAGGTGAGAACGAGCAGGGCCGCGAACCACAGGAGCATGTCGATCAGCAAAGCGATGAACCGGCTGCCGACGCCGGCGAGGGGCATCTCAATGGTCACGAGTTCGGGAGTATCGATGTTAAGCTGATCTGACACTGGGTCCATGGCGCACATTCTATCCAATCTGTGGCTGAGCAGGCGCCGTCCCTACTGGGAGCGGTTGGAAGTCCTGCTTGGTCATGCGGACTCGACCGGCCTGAAGCAGCTGTCGCGCGCCGAATTGCAGGAGCTGGCACTGTTGTATCGCCAGGTGGCCGCTGATCTTTCTGTGTTGCGCCAGGATGCCACATCACGCAACTATGCCGCGCACGTGAATCAACTGCTGGCTCGGGCTCACCATATCATTTATTCGAGGCGAAAGACGAGCGCGCTGTCATTGGTGCGCTTTCTGCGCGACGAGTATCCGGTGATCATTCAGCGCAACGCAGGCTACGTGACGGCTTCCTTGGCCATTTCGGTTTTCTGCGGGCTGCTGGGAATGATTCTGACCAATACGCGGCCGGAGTTCATGCGGCATTTTGTGGGTCCGGAGATGATTGCCACCATGGAACGCCACGAGATGTGGACGCACTCCATTGTGAGCGTGGCTCCGCAGGCGACCAGCGCCATTATGACCAACAATCTCACGGTCAGCTTTATGACGTTTGCCGGCGGCATCACGTTTGGCTTTCTGACGCTGTTTTCGCTCTTCAATAACGGCATGATGCTGGGGGTGATTGGCGCGGCGTGCGCGCACTATGGCATGTCGCTGGCGCTGTGGAGCTTTGTGGCTGCGCACGGATCGTTGGAGCTGCCGTCGATCATCATTGCCGGGGCTGCCGGGCTGCGGCTGGGACAGGCAATGGTGTTTCCGGGCGGCTATCGGTGGAAAGATTCTGTGGCGACAGGAGGGATTGAAGCGACACGGCTGGTATCAGGCACGATTCCGCTGCTGGTGATTGCGGGGTGCCTGGAGGGATTTTTTTCTCCCTCGGCGGCGCCAGTTTGGCTGAAGTTCACGGTGGGTGGTCTGCTGTTTACGCTGCTTAATTTGTGGTTATTCCGGCCGGTGAAGACGCCGGCGGAATGAGCGAGGGTCGAAAGACTCTTCTGCAAGTCAAGTTGGTCCCATCCCATTCTTCCTATGTGAGTAGATGTTCGATCGTCTTCATCGTGAGGAACAGACGATGAGGGGAATGGGGCAAAGGCGCGAAGGAATATTTCAGGTAGAAATCGCGCGAGCCAGCCTTTGCATCGACGATGACGGCCCATGAAGCGACCTGCCTCGATCCCATCAACGCTCGTTCGAGGGCATTGACCAGTATGAACTCACCCAGACCTTTACCGCGGAGAAGTTGGGAGATCGCCATTCTTCCGAGAAGAGTGACCGGGACGGGAAGCCGGGGGAGTCTTTTGCTGACTTCAGCTGGGAGTTCGCTGGCGTCGATTGCATGAGCCGAAAGTGTGTAATAGCCGGCGATACTTTTCCCATCGCTCGTAAGGACGAACGCGGCCGCGAGCTTTCGTTTCACGTCCTGTCCTGCCAGTTCGCGAATGTAGAAATCGAGTTCGAGGACACCGCAGGAAAATCCCTGGCGATCGTGTCCTGGTCCGAGCGATTCGACACGGTAGGGAAAGTCTGCCCGATTCTTGATCACTTCCCGCTCGTGAGCTGCTTGTATCGTTTTGCGGCAGCCTTCAAGCGACTTCCTGGCTTGGGCGGATTGAGGAGCGACTGAAGGAAGAAGTCGCGATCCGTATCATTTAGGTTCCAACTGGTGTGCAGTTGAATCGTGCGAATGGCCGCTTCGTCGGCTTGTTGCACGATGAAGTCTGAGACGGAGAGGCCTTTGAGCGAAGCGGCGCGTTCAATGCGCAGCTTCTGTTCCGGGAGCAGCCTTGCCTCTGCTCGTTCTGTTCGCAGCAATTGGGCCATTGAGGTATCCTCAGAATCTGTACGGTAGAGTGCCGTACAAACAAGTATACCGCATTTTTGATTCAACTAAAGAACGAGTTCCCGTTGACACGAAAAGGAATTGGTTGGGCTGATCGGAAGCTACCAAATGATTCCTGGCAGATTTCGCGTCTCATTGCACGTCAATCGAAGTGATGGTAGGCATCACGTCATGTTCCTGCGAAAAATCGAGTACGTTCGCAGCGCCCTTGCGATCGAAGAGCGCCTGGACGATCACAGAGCCGGAAGTCGCGCCGGTGGGTGGGAAGGCGATGCGGGTTCTGTCCTGATCGTTGACGTGGAGTTCGGCGAAGCGCGGCGTCTTGTCGGGGTTGGCGTAGGTGATACGAATGCGGGCCCACTGGGCGTGTGCGCCGACCTTGCCGAAGTGGTAGTCGCAGCCGTGGCAAAGCGGGTGGGCCGACGTAACCCCTTCCGGCTTGAACTGCGTTGAGGGAAGGTCAGTGCCGCTGACGGCGAGGAGAATGCTGTCGCCGGCCTGAACGTGAACGGCGAATTTTGCGTTGAAGGTGCCGAGGTCCGAACGTGACCAGACATCACGGGAAGTCATGGGGGATTGATCGGCGAGGCCGAGGTCGGCGGCGTGGACTTCGATGTCTTTTTCGGCGGCGGAGCGGTTGAGCAACAGGACGGCGCGAGACCCGGGGCGAGCGAGAGGCTTGGACCAGATCTGAAGGCCGGTTTCAGGCTCTGCAACTTTGACTGCTTGTAGGCCGGCGGTGTCCTGATCGATGGCGAGTACTTCAGGGTTGGTGAGCAGGGCGACGGTGGTGGGGGTGAGCTTGGTGAGGTCCGCACCAATTAGCAGAGGGGCGCCTGAGACGGCCCACAGGCTCATGTGGACACGGTTCTGCTTGTCAGTGAGGCCGGGCATGCCGATGACCATCATGTCAGGATCGTTGTAGGCGCCGGTGTGCTGGGCTTCAGGATGGACACCCGCGTCGAAGTTGGCGAGCATTTTGTCGAAGCTGGCCTTGCGGTCAGAGTGGATGCCGGAAGCGACGATGGGATCGACGATGTCGCCGCTGGTGCGCCAGATGTTTGATGAGACGTCGCCGATGTGCGGAGCCCAGGTCCAGGGGCTCTGGTTGCCCCAATTACAAATGGAGAAGTAAAGCCGGCGGCCGGTGGCTTTCTCAGCGTGGGCAATGGCGCGGGCGATCTCTGCATATTGCACGGCGGGGTCGAGCTTTTCCTTG
>JANXQR010000477.1 GCA_025353435.1 Acidobacteriota bacterium
AAAAATGCTGAAGCCAGCAGAACCGGACGTGGTGGGGAAATTGCTCGAAGTGGTGTCGCCGGCTATCAGAATTGTGCCAGTTTGGGGATCGAACGCCACCTGCCTGGCTTCGTCGTTCGCCGACCCGCCGAGGAAAGTGGCATAGTCAATCTGGAACGCGCCGGGGTTGCTCGTGTTGACGCGAAGCAGGAATCCGTCGTCGGCGCCGTTCGAAGGTTTGACGGGCTGAAAGGCATTTGCCGTGGGCGTGATAACCCCGGTCGTTTTATCAACGCCGACAACGTAAGCGTTGCCAGCATCGTCGACGTCCAGCCCTGTGACCTGCTCATAGATGATGTTGCCCGGCAGGTTGATGGCCGCGGTGATGAGTGGAATTGTTCCGAGGAGCTGGCCGTTGGCGTCAATTTTTTGCAGTTCGTAGATTAGATTGGCACTGCCGCTAGGCTGGTCAAAGGCGACCATATAAATGTTGCCGGCGCCGTCCACGCGAAGCTCTTCTACTGGGCCGAGAGCGAAATCGTAAGCGCCCTGCAGCAGGTCAAGAGAGGCCGGTTGACCTGAGGCATCCTCGCGGAGTGTGCGGAGGTGGTTGCTGCTCTTGCCCATCGAGAGATGAACCAGGCCCGGCTCTATGTCCATCGCCTCGCAGCGCACTCCGTTGAAGATGACTGTGTAGAGTTCCTGTTTGCCGTCAGCTGAGAGCTTGGTAAGGAAACACTCCGAAAAGCCCGTTTGGGGTGTTTCAATTGGGAATTGCTGTGTGGCTGGAATGCCGGAAACAGAGTCGCTGCTGGACGCGACGTAGATCTCGCCGAACCTCGCGACTTTGAGCGCCTCGGCCGTATCGTTTCCGGAGCCGCCCAAATAGGTCGCGAACTGTATTGTCGGGTCAATTGTCAGCGGCAAGTCAGGATCGAAGTCCGCCAGGTCGAATCCAAGTGCGCCTTTTCCCCGCCATGCATACTTGCCGGCGATCTGAGTGCGAACGCCGTTGCGCTCCTGATAGATCGACGGTTTGCGAAGAAAGACCTCTTCCTTCCCCAGTTGAAACGCAACCTCACCCGTCTTGGTGAGGCGTATCTTATTGGCGCCACTGAATGAAAGGCGAATCAGGTTTGGATTGGCATGGGGAGCCAGGAGAATATCGAACTCCAGCTGTTGCTCGTTACCGTAAAAGACGGCATCGGTGCCAGCATAAATGCGGGAATACCTCACTTGGTCGAAGGTTTGATTTCCATGGAGTGGCCCCGTAAAGGCACTGTCTACGTGATAAACCTTGCCCGACCGTTCATTTTCGCCGCTGATTGCAGCCTTCGGATCAGCTCCGGAAAAAGTCATCCGCAGAGCAGTCTGTTTCGCGTCAGGAAGAGACAGCACAGCCTCACGCTTTGTCAGAACGAGATTGTGTCCCCTGCCATGCGCGAGAAACTCCTGGTCGGTCGAGTTAGTTTTCTCGAAGTATATCGGCCGTCCAATATTCCGAAATTTCTGCGTTGATGGAGGAACCGCAGTTCCCTGGGCCATGGCTCCAAAGGGCGGAAAGCAGGCAAGCAGGAGTAGAAATGCACACGCAGCTCGAGCAACCCGTGTTGACAACAGGCTTGAAGTTTCCAAGCAGCCTTTGCAATTCAAGAAGATCTCTTTGCCCATGGCATCTCCTAGCGACAGGTAGGTCCGGCTATGAAATACGCCGCGCGCCCCGAAGAATCAAGAGGCGCCCGTCGCTCAGTCTTTGTTGTTTGCAATACTTCGAAGGACGGAAAAGCAGGGGAACAGGCTCATCGCGATCTGGAATGTCACCGTGACAGAAAGGTGCGCAAGCCGCTCGTAAGCTGGTCCATAAGCTGGTCCAACGGATAGCTTCGGCGCGTTTTCGCCCCCGATGCCGCAGCGTTCTTACGGTCTTCATGGTTTTTCTCCTTGCTGCGCTTGCTGGCAGGAACCCCAGAGCCAGCCGCAGCGGGAGGCGATACGCAGTGGATCGATCGAAAATGAATGAAGAACGAAAAGGCCCCTAAATCGTTAAAACATGGTCGACACCAGGCCGGGTGGGCTTGATCCGGCGACCCCGAAGATTGCACAGTGCGCCGAACGCGACTCGGACTTGAATGGGACTCAGGAATACAAGAAAAAAAACCGTTGAGACGCTGAACAAACGCACCGGTGGCGGCCTCGGCTTGCCTAAGTGATGGTTTGTTATGGGCTTTCCGGGGCGAGTGGGTCAATTTGCGCGGGCTGAGTTTTACCTGAGGATTTCGTGAGGGGCCGGAATCCTGCTACTCAAGCACTTCGGTGTGGTTAGGTATAATCTGGGCACCTGATTGGCGCTCGCGGGGAGGCGGAACCGTACCTATGGCCAGCTCGCCGACACCAGTCCGCTTCTCCGACTTTGAGCTTGATCTCCGCACAGGAGAGCTTCGTCGCGGCGGCGTACTCCAGAAGCTTCAGCCGCAGCCAGCCCGCATTCTCACGATCCTGGTCAGTCGGGTCGGCGAAGTAGTAACTCGCCAGGAACTGGCCAAACAGGTCTGGGGATCCGAAACGTTCGTCGACTACGAACAGGGCTTGAACTTTGCCATTCGGCAGATTCGCACAGTTCTCGAAGACGATGCGAATGACCCCAAATTCCTGGAAACCATCCCCAAGCGCGGCTACCGTTTTATCGGGGCACTCGACGTTCCAGTTAGCGAATCGCCTGCGTCGGGAGAGAGTGTGCCATTGGCGGCCATGCATCCCTACGAACCGACCGCGCAGAAGGGTCTGCGTCGTTACGGAATCGTTCTTCTCGCGGCAGCCGTGATCGCTGCGTTGGTTGGATTGGGTGCGTATCGTCTGCGTCGCTCAACAGAATCTACCGGAGCCGACCACCTGAAGTCGGTCGCCGTGCTCCCGCTCAGCAATCTTTCCAATGATTCAGACCAGGAATTTTTCAGCGACGGCATCACCGATGAACTGATCACAGAACTGACGAAAGTTCCCAACCTGCGCGTGATTTCTCATACCTCCGTTCAACGCTACAAAGGGACCAAGCTCTCTATGCGGGAGATCGCGCGGGAGTTGCACGCGGACGCGGTGATCGAGGGCTCAGTAATACGTTCGGGAGATCGCGTCCGCATCACGGCGCAGCTGATTGATGCTCGCACGGATCAGCACCTTTGGGCCGAGAAATACGACCGCGACTTCCGGGACGTTTTGACGCTGCAAAGTGAAGTAGCGCAGCAGATCGCGGCCCAAATCGGCGTAAATCTTTCGGATAGCGAGCGCGCTCGTCTTCGCCGTACCCCGGTCGTCGACCCGGCGGCGCACGAGGCCTATCTCCGCGGTCGCTTTTATTTGGACAAGTTGGGCTGCCGGGGTTTCAATCGGGCCCTGGAGTACTACAGGCTGGCTGCGACCAAAGATCCAACTTTCACGAGTGCTTTGGTTGGCATCTCCGATACCTATTATCACCTCGGGGATTGGGGCTGTTCGCCGCAAGCGGAAGCGTTTGCTAAATCCAGAGCGGCAGCGTTGAAGGTAATCGAACTCGACCCAACTGTTGCTTCTGCTCACCTACAGCTTGCCAACTTGGATTTCACCTCCGAATGGAACTGGCCGAAGGCCGAGAGTGAATACGCCGAGGCCATCCGCCTTGACCCCAACGACGCAGGAACTCATAGTTCCTATGCCATATTTTTGGCGGCAATGGGCAGACGCGACCAGGCCATCGGGGAAATGGAGAAAGCGCGCGAGATAGATCCTGTGTCAGAAGTGACGAACATGCTCGACACTTATGTGCTCTATCTCGCTCATCAGTACGATCCGGCGATTGCTCAGGGAAAGAAGACGCTCGAGCTTTACCCCAACTCGGGTGCGACGGACTACTGGATGGGACAGATTTACGAAGCCAAAGGTATGGCACGGGATGCATTCACGTCGTACATTAAAACGAACTCTGGTACGCCCGCCCAGCTTGCGGGTCTCCATGCGGCATTCGAGAAAGACGGCCTGAAAGGCTTCTGGCTAGAGCAGTTCAAAAGGAATGCGAGCAAACCAGATTGGCCATGCTGGCAAGCGATGTTCTATGCGCACGTCGGAGACAAGGAGCGCGCAATAAACATGCTCGAACAGAGCTTTGACCACCATTGTGATGGATTGCAGTTCTTGAAAACAAACCCCGTTTTTGACGCCCTTCGGGAAGACCCTCGCTATCATGAGCTCATTTCCAAGATGAAATTGTGAGGGATTTGGTGACGGATGGTATTACGGCAAGATTGTTGGCGTCTCTGGGTGAGATTGAACCGCGGCCCCAAAGTTGAAGACGCGGGGTTCCCAAGGAAGTATAGAGCACTTCATATTTCCTCTTTCAGCCGTAGCTCATGGCGGTGATCGTCTCTCCTGTCTTGATGAGAGCAGCCTTTCTGGCGGAACAGTGCCGGCCCGGATCATGGCGAAAGTTAAGGGAGTGAAAAGAGAACCTCATCGACGGTGCCCGAGATCTCGTCAACCGGGGCAGTAGAATGCCGGTCCTGCATGCGGATGACGGACTCGCGGGTCTGTTTCACCCTTTTCAGGATCTTCTCGTACTCGATCTCGAGTTCGGTATTTCCTTGTGCCTCTTTACCGATCTTCTGACGATACGTGTTGTACTCACGTGAGTAGGGTGCTACATCGACCAGGATGGCCATCTTGAGAAGTTATCTGTCCATCTGATCGGGAGTCTTGGCGCAATCATCAATATTCGGGACCCGATCTTCAGTCCCAAGCAGTATAGATCTGGGTCCTTGAGCATACTCCTCAAGAAATTGGGCAGACTCACCTTGACGCCAGCCAAAAGGAACGAAGGATCCGTACAGGATTATGGGGTTCGACTTGCCGACGAAGTCGAAGAGGGTACAACGACAGTCACATCCAGAAAGGACAAGGTGTGAAAATGAAAAACAGGTCGGAGACATCAGACGGCGTTAAGGAACTCAGGAAGGTGACTGAGGGCGACCACGTCTTTTGGCTTAGGGAGTGGCCGCAACTCAAGCGCGGCATGACCATCTTTTTGGAGACATTAACGCCGGAACAACAGCCAAGACTGAACCAGATCGAGCAGGAACTGCTGGTAATGGCCTACGAAGCCAGCGAGGAAACCAGAATCAAGACTGTGCTGAAATGGAAGTGATCGAATGGACCGGACACAGGAATCGGAAACACCTGTTACCGGATTTCTGAAAGCGCTCTTTCGCGAAATGGAGCGCCTGTGCCCCACAAGCGCGACCCCAACGTCACATGCCATTACCCACAATTCCTCGTGATTGAAGGCAAATGGGCTCACTGAACTTACCGATGTAAGATACCAACCAATCGGGTTCATCGCAGTTGTTGTCCAGCGTCATTAGAGGCCGAAGAGGTTCAGATGCAGAGGAACTGCTCCACGCCAAATTTTGCGAAGCTGTGTTTGATGCTCGTCGCGCTGCTATTCAGCAGAACAGTTCAATCCGAGAAGGAGCCCGGCAGGGCCGTAGGGACGACGCCGCCCCCTCCCGGCCTTGTGATCACGTTTGAGAAGCAATCGATCCGGGAAGATGAAAAGCTACCGGTTCACATTGTTCTGTCCAACCCAACCGACAACCCGCTCAACGATGTGACCCTGAGTTGGAACACTCCATCTGCTCTTCTCACGCTTTATCCGCAGCCCTGTCCATCTGCTCCACGCGGAATCCAACCGTTCACGGGCAATACCCCCGAGCATGAGTTTACGTGGGGGGGCATTCCCGCGAACAAGGATGCGGGGTCCGTGCAGACTCGCGATTTTTGCCTGGTCAGCAGCAATATGGCCGGAGAAGACACCTTTACACTGACCTTCCTCTTGCAATTCACCCGGAACCAGAATGGCAACGTCACGCGTGGAGTGCTCGTCCAGGAGAAAGCCATCAAAAGTGCATTTCTTGGTAGCGACACCTTTGCCGGTATTCCGCTGGGGCTGGCCAGCCTCGTTATCCCTGGCTTGCTGTTCTGGCTGACATTGGATGCTTTCCAGACTCCGTGGCGTGTTCAGGGAGGAGTACTCGGCGACAAGTTAATTTACAGCGTTCTCGTTTCTTTGGCCTTGATGATCGTGCTCGGGCATTTCGATCAACTAAAGTCCTTCTTCGACATTACATCGGGTGTGAGCATGGAAAAGGTCGGTATGCTGGCAGCCGTGGGCGCGGCTTTCGGGCTGCTTACCGCAGGCGGAGATCATCTGTTGCGGCAGCATTCTACGAGGCGATCTCTGCACGCCGATGACCCGGACCTGGTGCTGTTTGCCAAGCTGCTTGAGCTGAACAAAGGGAAACTCAAACCCAGCACCATTTTTCGCAGCAAAGACGGCACGCAATATCGGGGCTCGGTAGGAGCACGAAAAGGAACGGAGGCTTTTCTTGCAGGTTGGTATCAAATTGAGGGGGCTGCCGCTTCACAGCCGATCAGAGCCAAAATCGAGTACCTCCTTAAGAAAGGCGATTACGTGACGGCCCTAAAAGTGGCTACGAACGACAAGAACGGAGTTAGAGTGAAGCCGCGCGATTACATCTATAAACAACCGGCAGGCGGGGCAGAAGATCAGTCAGAAAACATGATCCGCCTGGTCAAATCTGGGGATGAGGTTCCGGGCCCGGTCGACACGACCGATGACGCCGCCTATGCGCCCCTGGTACTTATTTAAACCGTAGCCAAGGCCCGGTATATCAGTCTGGGAAGACCGCTTTTGTGCACGTATGCAGAGCTAGTATGGGGGAGCAGATCGCAGTCGTCAACTCAGTGGAAAGGAATATAGCTCGATGGCCTATGAATTCGATCGTGTCGATCTACACGTGTTCGATCTTCACCTTTCGCTGACTCCGATCGTTGCTCCCGCTTCCCTCAAGCCGCCGATGGCTTTCCTGAGTTCCCCAGAGCTTTACAATAAACAATTCGAGGATCCGCCGTTCGCCTCTGGTGACTTTCGGATTAGGCCTTTACCCAGAAAAAGCCGGCTCTACCATCACTTCTGGAGGTATTACTCCGGTTCGTTCGACAAGCTCGACCCCTGGCGCCGGTCGCTGCCATTTATGTGCGAACCCACGGGCAACAAGCTCTCGGCCCTCTCTCCGGGTCCGGGGATCAAGGCGTTTGCGCGCCCTGCCACGTATCTTTTTCCGTTCGGTTGGTCCAACACCATCACGATCTCATTGCAGGGAAAGATGTCGCCGGACATCGTCAAGCAATTCGTTGGGAGCCTTCGCAAATCTCGTAGCGGTCCATTTCAGCTGAACGGACAGGATCTCGGGCTGTCCAACGTTTTTGGCGAATACAGCAATCAGCTGAAGAAGGCATGCTTCGTCGACGGTATGGCAGCCACCGACTTTCGCAGGCTTGACCGCTTCATCATCGTGAGTATTTCGCGTTTCACGGGCGACGTGGTCCCATATAAAGCCTGGACCGGAGTGGGGAATGCAATGTCTGCGGCAGACAAAGCCATGTTCCACTCGCTACTGCTGGGCGAAGACGTGCCGATGGCGCAGGTCACAGGCAGCTCCGCTGACTTCCTGCTCACGCGATATCATGGGGCCGGATTTGCCCTCAGTTATTTCGAACGAGGGACACTGCTGTTCCTTCAAGAAGCTGCGAGCACAAAGCAGAGGACGGGGGCCCTTCGTTGCTTTTCGAACAACATCCTTCTCTGCCTCATGATGATGCGCAGCCTGCTCGGCTTCCATGCATGGCCTGATACTCAGTCGGCGGACGATGGTAGCCTCCTCGGACAAACGCGTGAGATGGCTAAACTACAACTTATGGCCATACCCTCGCGTTACACCAACCCCCTTTGCCAGACATGGTTTCAGTATTACGGTCCATGGAAAAACCTCAAGCCGGTAGAGAAACAACCCGACAAGTAATGCCCTGCGCGTGGGTCGCGCCCCAGCAAGGATCATGAATGGCGTTCGACCACTATATCCCGGCCAGTTACCTGGGCAGATTTTCGAACGACGCAGATCCCGTGCGACGTAAGCGTCGTTTATGGGCAGTAGACAAGCGTGAAAATCTCCTCAAGCTGACAACCGCAGGCGAATTGTGCGGCGTGCACGATTTCTATACGCTTTCAGCAAAGAACCAAGACCCGCGCCGTGTCGACAGCGAGTGGTCCGCCTATGAGAACAAACTTAATCCGGCGCTCGACGATATGATCGCGGGAAAACTCGATGCGTTGGCGTGGTTGCAGACTTT
>JANXQR010000575.1 GCA_025353435.1 Acidobacteriota bacterium
TCATCTACACCCATTCGCTCGATCCAAACATCGCCGTGGTCTGGTCCGGACTGTGCAACCTGGTTGGCGTTCTCACTTCGGCCGGCACCGTTGCTTTCACCATCATCACCCTGCTTCCGGTGGAATTGATTCTCAAAGTCAGTTCCGGAGCGGGTTTCGCAATGGTGTTCGCCCTCCTGATCGCCGCCATCCTTTGGAACCTCGGCACCTGGTGGCTGGGTCTGCCGGCTTCAAGCACCCACACCATGACTGGTTCGATCATCGGCGTGGGCGTCGCCAATCAGCTGATGGCCAACAGCGCCGACGGCACCTCCGGGGTGGACTGGGAGCAGGCCACCAAGGTATTCAAAGTCCTGCTGATTTCGCCCATTGTCGGTTTTGGATGCGCCGCGCTGCTGTTTCTCCTTGCCAAGGCGCTGGTCCGCTATCCAGCTCTGTACGAAGCGCCCAAAGACAACACGCCGCCGCCGTTCCCCATCCGCGCCCTTCTTGTGCTGACCTGCACCGGAGTGAGCTTTTTCCATGGCTCCAACGATGGGCAGAAAGGCATGGGCTTGATCATGCTGATCCTGATCGGCACAGTGCCCGCCGCATACGCCCTGAACCATACCGTGACGCGCCACGACATCCAGGACTTCATTGCGGCATCTGAACAGGCGGTTTCGATCGTCGATCGACACGTGGACAAGGCCGCAATTCTGGGCTCCGATCCACGCGAGGAGCTGACCGTCTACCTGCAGACCAAAAAGCTGCACCCGGCCACCATGACCGCACTGCGCGAGCTGATTCGCGACACCGAAGGCGCCGTGAAGGCCTATGGCGACTACAAGGGGGTCCCGACCTACATGCAGTCCAACGTTCGCAACGACATGTACGTAACCAGCGAAACGCTGCGTGTCCTCGCGAAAAACCACCAGGGGAACTTCACCAAAGACGACAGCGCCGCGCTCGACAACTACAAGAAAAAGGTGGACAAGGCGACCAAGTTCATTCCCAGTTGGGTGAAAGTGGCCGTGGCGCTGGCGCTTGGATTGGGAACGATGGTCGGCTGGAAACGCATTGTGGTAACCGTGGGCGAGAAGATCGGCAAGGAGCACCTGACTTATGCTCAAGGCGCAACGGCCGAATTGATAGCGATGTGCACCATCTGGGCTGCGGACAACTTTGGGTTACCCGTGAGTACCACGCACGTTTTGAGTTCAGGAGTGGCAGGTACCATGGCGGCAAACAAGAGCGGCCTGCAATTTTCCACCATTCGCAACATCGCGGCGGCGTGGGTCTTTACCCTGCCGGCCGCGGCGCTGCTGTCGGGCCTTCTGTTCGCCCTGTTCCGCACCATCCACCCCAATTGACCCGCTCCTCGGCCGAGTGACGGTCTCTCCTCAGAACCATGGGCGCCCCAGCATCGGGCGCCCATGCTTTTTTGAGCACCTGATTAGACTCGGAACATCATGCGTTCGCTGCGCAATGGCGAGCCGCTTCCGGTACCATACTTGAGGTGCCAATAACGGAATGAGTCTGAAAGCCAAGCTGGAAGCTGTGATTTACGCTGCCGAGGAGCCCGTCGCTCTCGCGCAGCTCGCCACCCTGTTTGCCGGAGAAGCCCTGGAATGGAAGGCCGCGCAACAAGCCGCAGCTGATCAGGCTGCCGTTGCTGCGGAAGAGAAGCCAATGGATCCCCAGGGAGTGCTGGGTGAGGGCCTGGAGTACCTCGAAATCGCGGATACTTCCGAGGTTGACGCGACCGAGGCTGCCGTCGCGGTGGCCCCCGAGATTCCCTCAACCAACGAACCCGAAAGTGCCGATGGAAGCCTGACAGCCGAGGCCACGCCGCTCTCGGCCGAGGCTTTGGACACTGACGGCGACGTTGCGCAGCCCGCAACCGCCGCGGCGGACAATGAAGCCGAAGCCAAGCGCTTGGCCCGCTTGCGTGAGCGCGAAGTCAAGGCAATCTTGAAGCAGATTCTCGATGAGTTGACCGCGGAATATGCCTCGGATGACCGCGGAGTCGAGATCCGGGAGATTGCCGGCGGCTACCGCATGGCCACCAAGCCTGAGTGCCACGATGCGGTGCGCCTGTTCGTGAAGAGCCTCAAACCTCCCATGAAGCTCTCCCTCCCCGCGCTTGAGACGCTGGCCGTAGTGGCTTACAAACAGCCGGTAACCTCGCCTGAAGTCAGCGAGATTCGCGGCGTGGAAGCGGGTGGCGTGCTGGGTTCGCTGCTGGCCCGTAAGCTCATCGCCACCGCCGGCCGCAAACAGGTGATCGGACGCCCGATCCTCTACAAGACCACCAAGGAATTTCTGCTGCGTTTCGGACTCAAAGACCTGGCCGAACTTCCGTCGATGGAGGAGTTCGAAAAGATGGCGGCCGCCGAAATTGAGGAGCTTGAGCCGGAAGTGGTGGCAGCCGATGCCGCGGAATCTGCCGTCGAACTCGAACTGAACTCCCCCAGCGGCGAAGAGCTTGCCGAAGCCACAGAACAATTCGAAGGCGGGTCCGCTGATACCGCCAACCTCCAGGACCTGATGGACGCCGCGCCCGCATCCAATCTAACTACGGCAGAAGAGTCACCTGCGTCAGACACTCAGGCCGAAGATGCGAGAACCCAAGCCGCCCTTGAAACTTTCGCAGTTACGGATGCTCCGCCTGCCCAGCCGCACGAAGAAAATGAGGCCGTCCCCGATGCCCAGGAAGTCGAACAAAAACGCTGAAACTGAAGCCGCCAAGCCTGCGAAAGCACGGGGATCGCTTGAGATAGTGGAAGTGACAGATCCCGAACCACAGCCCAAGTCCCTGGCTGTTGGCGCTGTGAAATCGAAACCTTCGAAACCAAAGGCCGCTCCCAAAAAGGCAGTAGCCCACAAAGCCGCTCCCAAAAAGGTAGCTGCGAAAAAGGCGCCTGCGAAAAAGAAGGCCGCGAAGCCCACGGCCAAACTGACAGCTGAGGCTGCCCTCGACCTCGAGGACCTGCACCGTATGCAGGGAGAAAGCCCGGCCACACCAGAGGGCGGCCAGGCCGAGGCAGCCGCGCACGCTTCTGACGAGAATCTGGAATCGAGCGTCGCCGGCGAAATGCAAGGGCTCGCCATCGAGACGGATGCCGAGCCTATGGACACTGCAACGGATTCTGATGACGACGACGAGGCGGACGACGATTTCGTGCCTGCGAAGCGTCCTCCCTTGAAGCTTGAGCGGTTGCAGAAGATCCTGGCGCAGGCCGGAGTTGCCAGCCGCCGCCATGCCGAAAAGCTGATTACCGATGGCCGCGTGCAGGTGAACGGAAAAATCATTACCGAGCTGGGCTCGAAGGCCGACCGCAACCGCGACCACATCCGCGTCGACGGAAAGTTGCTGCAGGGAGCAGAGCGCCTGCGCTACTTTGTGTTGAACAAGCCGCGCGGATACGTCACCACGGTAAGCGATCCCGAACACCGTCCGACCGTGATGGAGTTCTTCAAGAAGATGGGCGAGCGCCTCTACCCGGTAGGCCGCCTCGACTACCTGAGCGAAGGGCTGCTGATCGTGACGAACGACGGCGAACTGGCCAACAAGCTTACGAAGGCCGCTTCAGCCGTTGAGAAAACCTACCTGGTAAAGGTCGCCGGACAGCCAACCGAGGAGCAGCTTGAGGCTCTCCGCGAGGGCGTGAGCATCGATCGAGGCAAGCCGGGCGAGGGACGGGTCCGCACTTCCCCAGCGCGCATTCGCCAGGTGCGAGTGGGCGAAAATCCCTGGTACGAAGTAGTGCTGATTGAAGGGCGCAACCGCGAGCTGCGCAAGATGTTTGATGAAATCGGCCATTTTGTTGAGAAGATTCGCCGCGTAGGATATGGCCCGCTGATTTTGGACCAGGAGCCCGGCAACCTGCGCGAGCTGGACGAACAGGAACTGAAGATGCTCCGCTTGGCCGCGGACGGAAAGTGGAAGCCGAAGCGGATCAAATCGACTGCCATGCTGCCCAAGGAAGCGGGGCGGACGGTGGATCCTGCTGCGACGAAGACGAGGCCCGGCAAGCCATTCCTGCCGGTTCGAGGTCGCGGACCGGAGCGTGGGCCAGAGGGTCGCGTGCCTGACAGCCGTCGCCCGGAAAGCCGCCCAGCAGCTCCGATTCGCAGCCGCGCTCCGAGCACTGGCGGGACAGGGCAGGAGCGTCCTCGCACCCCAGGACGTGGATTTGCCCCCCGAACCGATGATCGTGGCCCGCGACGCGATACTGGCCGTACTTTCGGCCGTCCACCAGCCGGAGGAGATCGCAGACCGTTTTCGAAGCCACCCGCGGATCGAGGAGAGGGCAGAGGCTACGCCAGGCCTCCTGTCAATCGCGCAGAGGGCGGCAGTTTCTCCAAACCTCCCGCGAATCGTCCAGGGAGCGGAGGCTTCGCTAAACCTCCCGCTGATCGAGGCGGCGAGCGCCGCAGCTTTTCGCGTCCTGCAACAGGTGGAACCGGGCAGCGGCCGTTCCGCGAACGCCCTGCCACAGGTGGAACCGACAAGCCGCGCTTTGAGCGGCCGGCATTCCCCAGCCGTCCGCGCCCAGCTGCGGGCGGAGCAGGATCCGACGAACGGAAGCCCTTCAAGCCTCGCTTTGAGCGCCCTGCGGGCGGCCAGGCACTTACGGGCGGCCAGGGAACAGACCGCCGCTTTGGTCCTCGCCCCGGCAAGCCAGCGGCAGGTGGTTTCGGCGGTGACCGCCAAAGGCCGCCTCAGGGCTCCGGCAGAAGCTTCAGCCCTAGACCCGAAGGCCGCACCGGCGACAAGCCGAGCTTTCCTCCCCGGCGCGAAGGCGGAACGGCACCCCGCGGCACTGGGCGGCCACCAGCCGGAGGCAGAGCAGCATTCACTTCCAGCGGAGTGCCGCGGCCCGGAGGGGCCAGGCCGTCTTCATCAGGTGGATCCGGACGGACAGGTTCCCAGGGACCGGGCCGCACCGGCGGTGGCGCTCGCCCAGGCGGTGGAAGGTCAAGCAGCAGCCCACGCCCAGGCAATAGTGGAGGCTTCAAGGGCAAGCCCGCCGGACGCGGCGGCAAACCCGGCGGGAGCTTTGGTCGCAAGCGTTCCTAGCGTTTTTGGAGGAGATAGCCACGGGGCATTTCGGCGATAAAGTGGGTGCCCCGTCCAAGCTCCGCTTGGGCGGGAGACCATCTTCTGTTACCCGAGATTCACCCCGTGCATCTGTAAGAACATGAGCATTGAAAAAGCGACATTTGGCGCAGGATGTTTCTGGGGAGTGGAGGCGGCATTTGCCGCACTGCCCGGCGTAACCGCCACCGCAGTGGGCTACGAAGGCGGATCGGTCGACCGCCCTTCCTACCGAGACGTGTGCACCGACACCACCGGCCACGCCGAAGTGGTCGAGCTGGACTTCGACAACCAGAAAATCAGCTTCAATCAACTACTGGACGCGTTCTTCGAATTGCACGACCCGACAACAGCGAACCGCCAGGGTCCCGACTGGGGCACGCAGTACCGCTCGGCCATCTTCTTCCACTCGCCAGAGCAGGAATCCCAGGCCAAAGCCAAGATCGAGCAGCTCACTAACGAAGGCCGCTACAAGCCGAAGCGTGTCGTCACCAAGGTTGAGCCGGCCCAGACCTTCTGGTGCGCCGAAGAGTACCACCAGCGCTACCTCGAGAAGCGCGGCCAGGCCAGCTGCCACATTTAGTGATTAGTACTTCGTGATAAGTGGGGGCGGATCGGGGGCGGAGACATTCACCCCGGTCACTTCGCCGGCGACATGAATCGGCTGCTCCGCCGTGTCATAACTGCGCAGCAGATGGGGTTCGGCATGGGTAGGCGGCCAGGAGTCGGGGCCGTTTGAGACTTCAACATACTCGTTATCGACCCCGCTGGTGCGCAGGATGTAATCCCCTTCGGGAACGAACGCGAACGTGAACGTACTGTCGTCTTTGGACACAGACGTGTGCCCGACCTCTGAACGGTCGTCGGCGTAGAGCAGCGAGAGCTTGCCTCCGTTGACGATGTGGCCGTCACTAGCGGCGACGATACTGCCGCGAATCGTGTGCAGCTTTGTGAGGGGGATTTCGATGCCCTGGCCGCCGAGTTCTTCGCCCGCGGTGACTACGATGGGCGTGGCATCCTTTCGCCGCGAGTTGCCGCGCGCATAAAAAGAGAGGGAATAGATGGGCCACGTGCCAACGCTGGTGCCGTTTTGCTCGTTGACCTTGTAGTACATGCCTTGGATGCTCAGAGTCGCCTCGAGCAAGTATTCTCCAGCGGGCAATCCACTAACGCGGTAACGGCCGAGGTCGTCGGTTGCCGAGGAGTAGGACTGGCTCGCCACTGGACTGGAGGGAAGCCGAGTCCAGTCCGTTTTCGTGCGGACGAGTATGGAGACGCGTACGCCGCCAGCCGGGCTGCCGTCGTCGTAAAGGATGGTCCCGCTCACGGCGGCGCCACGCTCGATGGCGACGTCAACCGCCACGGGCAGGTTGGATTGCACCGTGATCCGCGGAGCGGTCATGACGGGCTTCTTCGGCTTTGACGGGTCGATGGCGGACTGATTAGAAGGTGGAGCGTAAATCGAGGTCAGCGGTGAGACGTAGCCTTGTTGCGTGGCAATGACGTAGTACACGCCGGACTCTACATTGGGGATCGTAAAGCTGCCGTCGAGGAGCGTCTCAACCATCTCGCCGTGGGAGGAGACCTGCTTGTCCTCCCCGGGGTGGATGGCGTCGATTTGGTCGGCGGGCTGCAGAATAACGCTTGCCATGCGCGCAGGAGCATTGGAATCAGAACAGAAGACGCGGCCGGAGACGGTGGCGCCGCTGGCGCGGAAAGCTCGCTTCTGCTGAGCAAGCGAGACGGTAGCGAGCACACACAGGACGACCGACAGCGCCACGGGTTTCATGCACGGAAGGCTACGACCGGGCGAATCGCCATTGCTGTGATGAGAGATACAAGCTGTTCCCAGTTTTGTCCTCGTGCAGAAGGCGACAGCCACGACTCTCGACCGTCTCGCGACCTGGGTTCCTGCCGGCTTCTCTGGTCCCGGTGCCTGATCTTTTCGATTGTGACAACCGGCACAGCCGGCAGCATCCTGCCTCGGCGCATACTCAATACGTCGGATCAGGACAGAATTACGATTTTCTGGCCTGATCCGTCACCAATTTGTGAGTACCCCCCACCCCCCCCTAGGTTCGCTTTCTATTCGCTTTTAGCTCTCTGAGCCGGAGAGCGTCAAGCGAAACGTTGCTCGATTCGATCTTTGTTTCGGCTCTTTCGCTAAACTGACCAAGGAATGCCGCACACAATCGCACAGGCCCTTGAATGGTTGACGACAGCGCTCGCCGTGGCGGGAATGGGCTACTTCATCGCCGCGCTCATCGCGGCCTATATCTTTCTCGCCCAACGAGTTCCGCGCCCGGAGACCTTCGCGCCCGGGC
>JANXQR010000616.1 GCA_025353435.1 Acidobacteriota bacterium
GGAAGCCTGGCGGGCTTTTTCTTGGTCTTCTTCTCGCGGGTGAACACGCTCTGGAACGTGGTCACAAGGCCATGCATGGAAATGTGGAAGATGCGCCCCATACTGCGCAGCACATTATCGCTTTCACGGGCCTCACCCCACCCCAGCCAGGAATCGGCGCGTGAATATAAAACCATAGTTAGAATTTCCTGTTCGGCGATCGTGAGGTTATCGAAGCGCACGCGTAGAAGGGTTCCTTCCGCGGAGACCACGCTGCCGCGAATTTCATTGGAACCGGAAGGCATGGGAAATACGAGATGCAAGTCGGTCTTGGGAGCCACTTCGATGGGATCAGGGAAGCGGATGCTGGTACCGCCTGAGGACATGTCGATAGTTTCACCGGCGATAAGGTTTCCATCTGCCAGGCGCGCCATCACTGGAGTCACCATGGCGATCCGGACGGTGGTGCGGAGCTGCCGCATTTCACGCGCCACGGCGGTGGTAACACCGAGGATGACGACATTGAAGCAGCACCAGATCACATTCATGATAACGGTTCCGGGGCGGTCGCGATCCCAGATGAAGTACCGCGGGAAGGCGATAAGGATGCCGGCGATATTGAAGATCAGCAGAATGAGAAACGGCTGAGCGATCTTGCTGTCAAAGAACGTGCGCTTGACCACGCCACCCTTGGCAGTGACATTGAACTTGCCCAGCTTGGGATTGATCATCGCCATCACGGTGGGCAGCAGGATGTAAGGCGAGAGTACAGTCTCGTAGATTTCGTTCCAGAACGAGTGGCGGTGTTCCCCCTGAATGCGCGAGTTGGTCACGTTTGAAAGGATCAAGTGCGGCAGCGCGTAGGCCAGGATGGCGGCCCAATATCCAGGGACATTGGTGTGCGACAGGATGAGATAGATTAGCGGAGCGCTTAGAAATATGAGGCGCGGGATCGCGTAGAGGAAGTGACACATCGCGTTGAAATAGCAAAGGCGCTGAGCAAACTTCAACCCTGGCACAAAGAGCGGGTTGTCGGTGCGCATAATCTGAATCATTCCCCGCGCCCATCGAATACGCTGCCCCACGTGGGCAGAAAGTCGTTCGGTGGCCAAGCCCGCGGCCTGGGGAATATTGATGTAGGCCGTGTTCCAGCCGTTCATCTGCATGCGCAGAGAAG
Source organism: Acidobacteriota bacterium (assembly GCA_025353435.1). Taxonomy (GTDB): domain Bacteria; phylum Acidobacteriota; class Terriglobia; order Terriglobales; family Acidobacteriaceae; genus Telmatobacter. The sequence continues at coordinate 1,157 of JANXQR010000616.1, forward strand.
TGTGCGCATCTTCTGTGACGGTTTCCACGGCGATGCCACCAATTTCGTCCAGAGCGGTGCGACGCAAAACCGCGCAGGAACCGCAGAAGAAGGTCGCGTTCCAGAAGTCGTTTCCATCCTGCACGATTCCGTAAAACAGCTCTCCCTCGTTGGGAATGATGCGGAATTGTTGCAGGTTGCGCTCGAACGGATCCGGCGAATAGAAGTGGTGAGGCGTCTGCAGCATGGCCAGCTTGCGATCGCGCAGCAACCAGCCCATCGTCATCTGCAGAAAGCTGCGGGTGGGCACGTGATCGCAATCGAAGATGGCCACGAAGGGCGACTTCATGGATTTGAGAGCGGTGTTAATGTTGCCGGCCTTGGCGTGCTTGTTGTCGGGACGGATCTTGTAACCGATGCCGGCCTCAAATGCGAATTGTTCGAATTCCTTGCGCCGACCGTCGTCGAGAATGTAGACGTGCAGCTTGTCCGCGGGCCAGTCGATATTCAACGCGCCCAGAGCCGTGTATCGCACCACATCGAGCGGCTCGTTGTAGGTCGGGATCAGAACATCCACGTGCGGCCATTCCCGCTCATCTTCCGGCAGCGCCACCGGAGCGCGGCGCAAGGGCCAGATTGTCTGGAAATAGCCGAGAAACAGAATGAAGAACGCATACATCTCAGCGAAGATGAGGCTGAGAATGAAGAACGCGTCGAGAGCTCCCCAATGATTGGCCGGATCGCGAAAGAATTGCACCGTTCCGGAGATTCGCCAAAATCCGTACCGAAAAGTACAGAAACACGACATGATCATGAGGGTGAGCGTGATCAGGTACGAATCGGAACTGCGCGCCAGGGCCAGCGCCATAAGTAATGTAAGCAAACCGCAGACGGCCTGCTGCGGCCAAGTAAGAGGAAGGACCCCAAGAAAGTAAAAAACTACGACAGCAAGCAGCAGGAATATCATTCGCAGGAGCTTGGTGACTAAATTTTCTCCTGCGCCGATATCCTGCCAAATGGCTGTTGCGGTCATCGCTCGCTCCAGCGAACGCCGCGGAAGCCGGTCGTGGCGGGGGCCGCGAGGCTTTTCACCCAACCTGCCAGTGCGCCGAAGTCCTCGGCCACTGTCGAGTTGGGTGCGTAATCCACCACCGTCATTCCTTCCGCAAGGGCTTCGCTGACGGCCGGGGTGCGGCGCAGTGCGAAGGGCAGAAGCCTGTCGCCCATCTGTTCGCGCAAAACCTCGCGCACGTCCAGATGGAGGGGGAGCGACGGGTCAAACTGATTCAGTATGTAGAAGGGCATGTTCGGTTGGCCGGTTGCGCTTGCGTTTCGCTGGAAAAAAGCATCGATGGAGCCCACGCTGACAACGGAGCTCATGTCCGGGATGACCGGAACCAGAATTGTGGGGGACATCCGCAGTATGCGGCGCGTGGTGGCCCCGGAAGCAGTGGCAAGATCGACGATGATGCGGCTGGTCGCACGGCTGTTGCGGGTGATTTCCTGCGTGAGCGTTTCCTGCGGCGAATTCTCCGGACCCAGCGTATCGGGATCGACGGTGAGCATCTGGATGGGAGCGTCACCGCTGACGCCCGGAGGAGTAAAGGTGCGCAATACGCCGGGGCGCTGATCGCGTGCGCCAAAGAAGAACGGCAGAAGGCCGAATGCGGCAGTATCCACGAGCAGCACGCGCTCACCGCGGGCCGAGAGTGCCCTGCCGAGTGTCGCGACGAGACTGGTTTTTCCTACGCCGCCAGCAAGCGAAAACACGGCGAGAACCGGAGCGCGCGAAGTAGGCGCTGCCGGCGCTACCTCAACCGGCGGGGTGTTGCCAGAGAAAACTCCCTTGAGCGCAAACCAGCGCGATGTAAGCCGGTCGCGTGAGGCCTGGAGCGTGTCTTCCGTGGCCTGGGGCGCGGCGGGAGTCGGAGCAACTTCAGTGTTATCTGACATGAGCCAGGCCGGGCGTGCACCCATTTCCCGCTGATCTGTGACTCGCTGATCTGCGGGAGGCGTCCACGGAGCACGGTTCTGAAGAAAATGTTCCTCGCGGGCCGGAGCGTAAGCAGGCTGAGTTGCCGGCGGAGGCGTATAAATCGGCGGAGGCGCTTGAGTATAGGACTGGGGCGGTGCAGCGGGCGGATAATTTACCGGCATGGGCGGTTGCTGCGCAAAATACGCAGGGGCGGGAGGCGCTGGGCTTGGTGTGGGGGCAGGCTGAGGCGCGGGCGCTGAGTACATGGAGGGAGCGGGCGTGTACGTTTGCGGAGGAATGTAGGGCGGCGCAATAGGCTGCTGGGGAGCCATCGTGGATTCAAATGACTGAGGGGCCGGTTGCCACGCAAATTGCGGTGGCATGGGGGGCGCGGTGTTTTGGGCGGCGTATGCGGACTGGTGAGCGGCGACTTCGGCGGCCTGGCGCTCTGCGCGAAATGCATTCTCGCGGGCCATCATGTCAGCTTGGCGGGCTGCTTCAATGCTGCGGGCGTTCTCCGATGCGCGCAGCGCCTCGGCATTCTTCTGTGCTTCGGCATCATCGTGGGTACGTCGGCGTTCTGCGTCCATGGCGTCCTGCACCCGCTGGCGAGCCTTCTCGCGCGTCTGAGCCCTTGAGGCACTGAAATCCCGATACTTGGCTCCGTGTAAATTGGCCCAAGAATATAAAGTTGCCACGTCTTCCGGGGTTTCGTTCGGGTCAACAAGCGGTTTGCGATCAGTCATTTCCTCACCTTGGCCCTCATCGGACGATCGTCCCGGGGTTGCCCATTTCTCCCCGTTTGCCAATCAGACGGTCGGGCTCCCGCTCGCCGAAGAGGTACCCCCGCACCCCAAATCCTAGTGGCTTGCTGTTGTCAGAACAATAACACTTGGACGGTTCAGTTGATACCACTTTTGGGTCATGTCCCATGCAGGGTAACGTCCGGAGATTTCGCCCGGCAGGCAGGTATGGAACTGCCCACGGGAACAGGTCTTTCCGACTCCAGAGTAGAGGCCCCAAAACGTCACCAGCGCGGTTCGCGGTGTGCGCAAATGTATTGGATGGAAGGAGGGAAAAGAATTGAGTTCACATCCTCGCCAACTCTGTGATAACTGGCGATTGCGGCGTCTGAAGGAATGACAATCCGGCGATTTTTATGGGCCTGAAGCCTGGAGCGCGATCATCCTTTTGACTCGGTCCTACGAAGGCCGTTTCAATTTCCGTTCTCGCACGAATTCGAAGACATGCGGCGAAAACTGTTCCGGCATCCGTCCGAGGTGAAAAGCACGATCGTAACGTGCTTGAATATGCATACCCGAGGTATCAAACTGGTAACCCTGAGCCTGCAAATAATTAACTATCGCCCGGCCCCCAGGAATACCGGTGCGATGTGCCGGAGGTAGAGATTTTCGGTCACGTTTCGCCCAATTACCGTCTCATTCACTTCAAGCAGGTCGAGATATCGCTTGCCCATCTTGGCCGCCACTTTGAAACCGACATGGAGCAGTTGGCGGAAGCTGGGGTTATAGAGCCGGTCGACTGGAACATGGCGTAACGCCCTGGTAAATTGCTCGGACGACCAGCCGCGCACCGCATCGGGAGAGAGCAGGCGGGCTGGGTCAATGTCGATCACCGTTGCGTAGGGCGCACAAAGTTCTTCGCGGTGGGCAAACGCCTCACTGTAAATATCCTTAGCCAGCACTAGGCCGTCGCCACCGGACTCCGCCAGGCCGATAAGCTCTTCGAGCCAGGTAGTGCCGGCGGTCTTGAGGTGCACGCCGGCGTCGAATCGGCGCATCACGGCGTGAATGGCCGGATAGATGGAGAACTTGTCGCTGCCCGAATGCACGCTGAGCTTGAGATTTTCGGGCAATCCGAAGTGCTCAACCGCGTAGGCAATGGCCGCCACGTCGAGTGCGAATTCCCGTTCAAATTGC
>JANXQR010000650.1 GCA_025353435.1 Acidobacteriota bacterium
CTTGGTGGCGTCGCTCATCCAGGGCAGGGTCTTGATGTCGTCGCCGAGGGATTTCTCGAGGGCAGCGACCAACTTGTCCATGCTGGCTTTGGCCTCTGGGGGAAAGTGCTGCTTGACCCAGTCCTGGCCGACTGCTTCTCCGAGATCGTTGTCGACCATGCTGGAGCATTTCTTCCACCGCGCAACCTTCTCCTTTTGTCCGGCCAGCGTTCTGGCGAAGAAGTCGAAGTTCTCATCGTAGAAGTTGGTGGGCAGGCTGGTGGCTTGCCGGTGCAGGATTTGCCAGCGCAGATAGCTCTTCCACGACTCGAGGGGCTCGGTCTGGATGAGACCGCTGAGCGCCTTGAAGAATTCCGGCGTGGCCACGTTCAATGTGTCGAAATGACCTATGCCGATGGCGCTGAAATACGCATTCCAATCGAATGCAGGGGCAAGCGTAACAAGGTCCGCGACCGGGTAGATGTGGTAACGGTTTGCGGGCTCGCGGAGATCGGTGCGGCTGGTGGAGGCCTTGGCCATCGCGGTCTCAATCTCCATCACCGCGGCGGCTTCAGCGGCGGCCTGATCGGGCGTATCGCCGGCCAGGGTGAACATTTTCTTCATGTGATTCACGTATTGGCCGCGAATTTCCTCGAAATGTTTGCTGGGGTCGATGTAGTAATCGCGGTCTGGGAGCGACAGGCCGCCTTGGAAAAGCTGGGCAATCTGCTGCGAAGAGTCCTTGTCGTCCTGGCCCACGGAAAATCCGAAGAAGCCGTCGGGAGTTCCATTGTTCTCAAGCTGCGCGAGGAGGGATGCGATCTGCTTGACATCCGCGAGACCGGCCACGATGGTCCAGGAGGCCTGGATGGGTGCGATGCCTTTCTTCTCGATCGCGGCGGTGTCGAGGCAAGCCGCATAATAATCGCCGTATTGCTTCTGCAAAGGGGTCTTGGGGTCCTTGGCCGCCGCGTCCAATTCCTGCCAAAGCAAATAGAGGTTGCGTTCATACAGCACAGCGAAGGAACGCTCCCAGCGCGTTTGGTCGGGCGGGACCGGGTTGTTCTTGACCCAGTTGCCGCAGGCGTATTGGTAGAAGTCAGTGCAGGGGTCGGCTGATTTATCCATTGCCGCGGCGTCGAAGCTGCCCACGACCGGAGGAGGCGCCGGCTTGGACGCGCCGGCTTGCGCGCGCGACGAGATGGGAAGGGTGGCAAGGACGGCTGCAAACACCAGACGGGAAGAGAGGCGAAGTCGATTCATCGAGGCTCCTGATTCTGCTCCTGATTTTTTCGCGCCGACATTGGAGTCAACGGCAATTTTGCGGAGCGGGTAAGAAACTCCGAAAAACACAAAAAAGCGGGTTCGCAGGGGGGTGCGAACGCCCGGAGCGTACCACGCTTGCCTGCAGGCTTGGAAGATGTATGCCATGAATGGTGGAGAAGGTGGGACGAGCGAAGGGAGATGCCGGGAAACGCGGACAGGACAGCCGCGTTTCCGGCAAGGTTTTATTACCAGACGCGGCAGGAGTTTTCCGGATACATGGGCTGGCCCTTCTTGCAGCCGAAGGCTTGTCCGAACTCTTCGAAGTTTTGCACGGAGCCGTTGGTGCGCCACCTGCCGGGTGAGTGGGGATCGGTTAGCGCCGACTGGCGGGCAGACTGCTCGGTTTGGTTCTGGCACCACACCTGCGCGAAGCCGATAAAGAAGCGCTGTGACTCGGAGTAGTCGTCGAATTTGTCGTTAATGGTTTTGCCTTGCTTGGCAAGTGTGTCGAGGAGAGCCATGTAGGCGATGCGGAGGCCGCCGTTGTCAGCGGTGTTTTCGCCCAGCGTGAGTTTGCCGTTGAGATTTTGCGTCTGGGCATCGTCGTGTGCCGGGGCCGCTTCAAAGCTACTGTACTCCTTGACCTCGCAGTCAGTGCGCTCGACGAACTTGGCGCGGTCTTCGGCGGTCTGCCATTCGCGGAGGTTGCCCTTGCCGTCATATTTCGAACCTTGGTCGTCGAATCCGTGGGTCATCTCGTGGCCTATGACGACGCCGATGCCGCCGAAGTTCACTGCGGGGTCGATGTCCGGATCGAAGAACGGTGGCTGGAGGATTCCGGCGGGAAAATTGATGTCGTTCATGGAGGACTGGTAGTAGGCATTCACGGTGGGCGGCGTCATGCCCCATTCTTTTTCGTCAACCGGCTTGCCGAGCTTGGCGAGCATGTAGTTGCGCTGGAAGACGGCGCTATGGTGCGAGTTGCCGAGGGCGTCGTCGCGCTTGACCTCGAGCGCGGCGTAACTGCGCCACTTTTCGGGATAGCCGATTTTGTTGCGGATCATGGTGAGCTTTTCTTCAGCGGCTTTCTTGGTTGCGTCACTCATCCAGGGGAGGGTCTTGATGTCGTCGCCAAGAGCCTTTTCGAGCGCGGCTACGAGTTGATCCATGCTGGTCTTGGCCTTGGGCGGAAAGTGCTGATTGACCCAATCTTGTCCGACGGCTTCACCGAGGGCGCGATCGGTTTCGGCGGTGCACTGTTTCCAGCGCGGAGTTGGCTCCTTTTGGCCGGCCAGCGTCTTCTCAAAGAACTCGAAATTCTCGTCCGCGAAGGCCTTGGGAAGGTTGTCCGTGCTGGCGTGGAGAGTGTGCCAGCGAAGGTAAGACTTCCACGCCTCTGCCGGTTGGGAGGCGACGAGCTCGTTGATCGCTTTGAAGAAGTCGGGGGTGGCGACGTTGAGGGTGTCGAAGGGTCCAACGTTGACGTCCTTGAAGTAGACGCTGAAGTCGAAATCGGGCGCGAGCTTGTGGAAGTCGGCGAGGGTGTAGATGTGATAGCGCTTTTCCGGATCGCGCATATCGACACGAGCCATGGAAGACTTGGCCAGCGCGGTTTCAATTGCGATGACGGCATCGGCTTCTTTAGCTGCCTGGTCTGGAGAGTCGCCGGCGAGCGTGAACATTTTGGTTACGTGGTCGCGATACTGCTGGCGGATGGTCTGGAACCGCTTGTTATCGACGATGTAGTAGTCGCGGTCCGGCAGCGACAGGCCGCCCTGACCGATGCTTGCGATTTGCTTTGAGGAATCCTTCTCATCTTGCTGGACACCGAAGCGGAAGAGTGGAGCCGGATCGCCCTGCCGAGCCAGTCCACCGATAACGCTGGCGAGCTGATGGGGATCGTTTAACGATGCGATGCGATCGAGGGCGGGCTTGATTGGCTCAAGGCCTTTTTTGTCGATGATGTCGGTGTTCATGCAGGCCGCGAAGTAGTCGCCGTATTTCTTTTGGAGGGGAGTCTTGGGGGCTTTGGCGGCGGCATCGAGCTCCTGCCACAGGTAATAGCGGTTCCGTTCGCCGAGCAGCGAAAAGGAGCGCGCCCAACGGACCTGGTCGGCCGGAATTGGGTTGGTCTTGATCCAGTTTCCGCATGCGTATTGGTAGAAGTCGGTGCAGGGGTCGGCGGTCTTGTCGATTGCGGAGAGATCGAAACTTCGGGTTTCGGGCGGAGGCGTGGGACTCTGATTGTCGGCGGTTGAAGCGGGAGCCTGGGCCAAAGCAGTGCCTGCCGCAAGCAATAAAACTGGTGCGAAACGAAGGAGGTTCATTCGGTGGTCCTCACAAAATGGTTTGGTGCGGGGGTTGCGACCTTATGTGATTGCTGTATGGATGGAGCGACCTGATCTCACGTCAGGCCAAGTAGCAGAAAGCCTAACACGGCGGCTATTGGATGGGCATGGCGGAAGCCCGCGGGTGGCTGCTGCCGAAAAAAGTTGGATTTTTGGGTGAAACGATTCCGGTCTGAATCGCACCATCATCTCGTGAGCGATTTCCACCGTTGCTGACGACCGGCTCGGCGATAGTTTGCTACACTCCGGACACGACGTTCCCCTGGAGAGTTTGATGAGCGGTTGTCTGACGAGAGTGGTGGGGTTGTGTGCGGCTGTTTGCACCATGGTTTTTGCAGGTTCGTCGGGTGCACAGCAGGCAGGATCAACAGCCGCGAAGCGCACCCTGGTCCGCGCGGGACACGTGCTTGATGTGAAGACAGGCAAGTTGGCGGACGGGCAGACGATTGTGGTTGTAGGTGACACGATTCAGTCGATCGCGCCGAGTGCGACGGTGAGCGCGCAGCCGGGTGATGTGGTGATTGATCTGGGCGGGATGACGGTGATGCCGGGGCTGATTGATGTGCACACGCATGTGACGATGAATCCGGATTTTGATCCGTATCGCGAGCTCACGACCACTGACGCGAAGGAAGCCATCACCGGTGTTGTGAACGCGAAGGCGACGCTGATGGCGGGGTTCACGAGTATTCGCAATGTGGGCGCGGGTGGATTTACAGATGTGGATCTGCGTGACGCCATCAATGCAGGGCAGGTGCCGGGACCGCACATGCAGGTGAGCGGGCCGGCAATGGGCATTACCGGCGGTCATTGCGACGAGAATTTGCTGCCGATCCAATATCACGTGGTGGGCGACGGGGTGGCGGATGGGATTGCCGAGGTACAACACAAGGTTCGCCAGAATATCAAGTACGGCGCCGACCTGATCAAGATTTGCGCTACCGGCGGCGTGCTTTCGAAGGGCGACGATCCCCAGGCGTCGCAATACACGCTGGAAGAGATGCAGGCTATCGTGGCGGACGCGCATCGGCTGGGCCGCAAGGTGGCTGCTCACGCGCATGGGGCGCAGGGAATTCTATGGGCTTCAAAGGCAGGGGTGGACTCGATCGAGCATGGAAGCTACATCAACGACGAGGCCATTGCGGAGATGAAGAAGAACGGGACTTACCTTGTGCCCACGCTTTATCTGGAAGACTGGCAAATTGAGAAGGGAAGCCTGCCTGCGTTTTATCACCAGAAGATGGTGGATGTGAGCGCGGTGGCCAAGAGCAATATCAAGCATGCGATGCAGGCCGGCGTAAAGATTGCTTTGGGGACGGATGCGGCAGTGTACCCCCATGGGTTGAACGCGCACGAATTGGACGTCTATGTGAACCAGATGGGAATGACCCCGCTGGCGGCATTGCAGACGGCCACCGTGAACGCGGCCAACCTGATGGGCTGGAGCGCGAAAACCGGAACGCTGGAACCCGGCAAATGGGCGGACCTGATTGCAGTGGAACGGAATCCGATGGAGGATGTTCGGGTTTTGCAGGACGTCAAGTTCGTGATGAAGGGTGGTGTGGTCTATAAAGATGCGGCAAAGTGATGCCCGGATTGAGTGGTTGCTTGGAGCAATTCTGTGGAAAAATGAAAAGGTTTTGCCGCGGAGATGCGTTTTACTGTACTGTGAGAGAGATCACTTCCGAATAATCAAAACAATCAATCACGTATTCGCAATTTACTCAAAATACGGGGCTTCTGCCCGACAACCAGTGTCTTAGCTCACAGACAGATCCCGCTACTTTACGTACCCTTTCTAAGGGTCGAGACTCTCATTGTTCCAGTTGTGTTGTCTTGGTGAGGAAATTATGGCTAGCGAACAACTTAAGGGTGTGGAGACAAGCTCCGGGTCGGATGCTTCGTCTTCAAGTAACACAACTTCACGTACACTTTCACTCGTCTCTCCTAATAATTTAGCGGAGCATTTGGTGCTTATGCGCAGTTCAGCGCTGTTTACTGGGCTGGATGAGCGCGACTGCAAAGAGATTTTATCGTGCGCCCGCGCCAAAGTATTTGCGCGAG
>JANXQR010000722.1 GCA_025353435.1 Acidobacteriota bacterium
GAGACCATGAGCTTCTTCGCCGGCATCAACCCCTCCTTCGCGAGGCTGCAGTGCAGCATCTTCCGTGCATCGTCCCATTTCAGGTCGACAATCGAAAATGCTCCTGTCTCGTATGCGAAGCTCAGGCCGTCATCGTCGTAGAGTTGAAAGCGCCCATCCGCTCCCGGGTAGACCGTCAACCGCACCAGTTCCGAGGAGAGTTCTCCCACATACTGTTTCACCGGACCGGTCGGCACAATAGAGCCCGCACGCACAAACAGAGGCATTGTTTCAAGTGGCGCAGCTACCGTCACAGTCGCGCCGCCCTCGATGCGCTTCGCAGTCCAGAAGTCGTACCATTCTCCGGCGGGAAGATAAACTTTGCGTTCAGCCGCTCCCCGCTCAAACACCGGCGCTACCAGCAGGCTCGGCCCGAAGAGATAAGCATCGGCTGTCGCCCACGCGGCGGGATCTTGGGGAAACTGAAGTCCAAGGCTGCGAATCAGTGGCATGCCCGTGGTGTGCGTCTCCCATGCGGCAGAGTACAAGTACGGCATTAGTTGCGATCTGATGTTCAGGTATTTGCGACAGATCGGCTCGACTGTGGCGTTGTGCAACTCTTCTCCTTTGGGAAGGAACATCTCGGCGTCCGGCCCCATCTCCGATGCGCCGTAGCTCCCCGTATCCCATCCCCAGGGCCGTCGCAGTTTCCAAGTCCGTCCGTGGCAGCGGAACGATGGGCAGAATGCGCCAAACTGAAACCAACGCACAAACAGCTCCGCAGTGAACTCCTTGGTGGGCACAAAACCACCGATGTCCGTTCCCCAGTACGGCACGCCGCTTAACCCCGCGGTGATGCCCATGGCGATCTGAGTCTCCAGCGTCTTCCACGTAGAAAATGTGTCGCCTGACCATAGCCAGCCCCACCGTTGAATCCCCGCATAGCAATTGCGATGAAGCGCAAATGGTCTCCGGTCTGGGGTGGTCATCCGGCCACCTTCCCAATACATCCGGTTACGCACCAGGCGCGAATCCACGGGCAACACGTCGCCTTCATCGGGCCACCAACCGTCCACGCCTATCTTGACCAAAGGCACATGCTGCTGCCAATAGTTGGCCGCGTCGCTCGGCGTCGAGGCCGCGGGCCCCGTGTCGATCACTTTGCCATGAAGGTTTTCAGGCGGGTTTACCACGTGCAGCACCACGTTGAAGTGCAGGTGGTGAAACTCGCGGATCATCGCTTCGGGATCGGAAAAGACCGCCTCATTGAACGCGAATGAGCCATGACCCGTGTTCCAGCCCGAGGGACAGAAGCCGGTGCCTAGGTAGATCAGTGCATCGCACGGCAGTTTTTTGTCGCGAAATATCCGAGCTTCCTCCAAGAGCGGTTCGCGGCTGTCGAGCGTCCGATGCGATTGCTGGAATCCGAGCGTCCATTTTGCCGGAAGGTGAGGATAGCCGGTAATCTCCGCATATTGACGAAGCAGTCCGGCGGGTGTGGCTGAGACGCAGAGGAAGATATCT
>JANXQR010000763.1 GCA_025353435.1 Acidobacteriota bacterium
CTGTTACAGCCGCGCCGTTCGGGTCTGGATGCGCCGCGTATCCAGCCTTCGCCAGCGCCGCAATCGCTGCGTCCACGGCACCAGGAAGCTGCTCGCTTTCCAGCCGCGCTGCACCGATCTGTACTTCCTTCACCGTCACTCCCGCTGTCTGCGACAATGCCTGGCTGACTCGGCGAACGCAGGAGCCGCAGTGCATTCCTTCAATACGTAATGAAAACTCGGACATCATTTACCCCTCTAATCAATGATGACACTGCGCCCCGAAAGATGCAGTCGGGGCGGTTTCGGCCCGTCCAACCATCCCGTCCATCATTCCCGCGCAACAATCTTGAACGCAGAACCAGTCGAGCAACTATCGTAGAAGCATGCTGCAGCGCGAATTCCCAGCCGCTCCGCTCGTCGGCGTCGGCGCCATCATCGTGCACGAAGGCCGCGTCCTTCTCGTCCTGCGCGGCACCGAGCCAGCCCGCGGCCGGTGGTCCATTCCCGGCGGACTGATCGAAGTCGGCGAAGCACTTGCCGAAGCGGTCATCCGCGAAGTTCGCGAAGAAACCGGCCTCCAGGTCGAGCCCCTCGAACTCGTCGAACTCCTTGACCGCATCCATCGCGATGGCGACCGCGTTCGCTACCATTACGTCATTGCCGATTACCTTTGCCGCGTGGTCGGCGGAACGCTCCACGCTGCCTCTGATGCGGATGCGGCCCGATGGGTCGAGCGCGCGGAGTGGAACAGTAACGGAGCAATAGTCCTCGACCCCATCACCGTCCGCGTGATCGAAGCCGGTTGGCAGCGAGCACAAGCAATGAAAATGCAATTGGGAGACACGCATTGAAACCTGCAAGAAAACTGTTGTGGACTATGGCCGCGGTCGCCATTCTTGTGATCGCAATCGGAGTCGGATTTTACGAGCGCCCCGTCAGTTACTTCAATCGGCTTCTCTATCTGCAGATGGGACTCGCGGGCGCGCAAAGCCGCAACGTCACCGTGGCCGGACATCGAATGCACTACTACGTGCTGGGGCCGAACGACGGTCCGCCCGTAGTGCTCGTTCACGGCCTCGGGGGCCAGGCCGAGGACTGGCGTAACCTCGCTCCCTTCCTGCGCGCTGCCGGCTACCGCGTCTACACACCCGACCTTTTCGGATACGGCCGCAGTGAGAAGCCCGCCGATTTCTCCTACTCAATTTCAGATGAAGCATCCGCGGTTGTCGCCTTCATGGACGAAATGGGCTTGAAGCAGGTCGACCTCGGCGGCTTCTCCATGGGCGGATGGATCGTGCAGAAGATCGCCGAGGATCATCCCGACCGCATCAGAAAGTTGATCCTCTTCGATAGCGCCGGCCTCTCTGAAAAACCCAAATGGAACACAGCGCTCTTTACCCCCACCTCACCCGCCGAACTTGATCAGCTCTGGGCCCTGCTTGTGCCCAACCCGCCTCGGGTACCGCTGTTCGTCGCACGGGACGTTCTCCGCATCTCTCACAGCCATGCCTGGGTCATCCAGCGCGCTCTCGACTCCATGCTTACTGGTCGCGACCCCACAGACAGCATGCTTCCACAATTCAAGATGCCGGTGCTCATCGTCTGGGGAAAGCTCGATCGCATCATGCCCGTCGAGCAGGGCGAAAAGATGCACCAGCTTGTCCCGCAATCGCAGATTGATGTCGAGGAGGGCTGCGGACACCTTGCCCCTATCCAATGCGCCGACCGCATCGGCCCCAAGGTCCAGGCCTTCCTCAAGTAATAGAAAAGGCGCTCTCATCGAGAGCGCCTCTCATTTCCTCTTACTCTTGGCTAAACACCAATCACAGCGCAAAGCTCCTTAACCGCCGCTGCGCTCTTCTGCAGCGCCGCATCCTCTTCCGGCGTCAGCTTGATCTCGATAATTTTCTCAAGCCCCGCCGCGCCCAGCTTGCACGGCACGCCAATGTAGTACCCATCGATGCCGTACTCGCCCTGCAGATACACTGCGCAGGGAAGAATCTTCTTCTTGTCTTTCAGAATCGCTTCCACCATCTCCACGGTCGCGGCCGACGGCGCATAGTACGCACTGTCCGTCTTCAAATACTTCACAATCTCCGCGCCACCGTCGCGTGTCCGCTGAATCAACGCTTCAAGCCTCGCCGGTTCAATCAGCTCCGTGATCGGAATTCCCGCAACCGTCGAGTACCGCGCCAGCGGCACCATCGTGTCGCCATGTCCGCCCAGCACAAACGCGGTTACGTTCTCGACGCTCACTTTCAGCTCTTCCGCAATAAACGTACGGAAGCGTGCCGAATCCAGAATCCCGGCCATGCCAATCACGCGCTCGCGGTTGAACCCGGCCTGCCGATACGCCGCCTGCGCCATCGCATCCAGCGGGTTCGACACAATAATCAGGATGCACTCCGGCGACTGCGCCACCACCTTAGCAACCACGTCGGACATGATCTTGAAATTCGTGTGCAACAGGTCGTCGCGGCTCATTCCCGGCTTGCGCGGAATCCCCGCCGTAATCACCACGATGTCGGAGTGCGCAGTCGCCGCGTAGTCATTCGAACCCAGCACGTGCACATCGCGCTTCTCAATCGGCATCGCTTCCAGCAGATCAAGCGCCTTGCCCTGCGGCACGCCCTCCACCACGTCAATCAACACCACATCGGCCAGTTCCTTTGACGCAATCCAGTGTGCCGCCGTCGCGCCAACATTCCCCGCGCCCACAATACTTACTTTCTTCCGCATTTCTCTCTCCTAAATCACGTGCGCGATCAGCGGCAACAGGTTGCACTCCCTGTCCACTGTTCACTGCCTACATGTTCCCAATAATCCGCGTGGCAAACTCGCTGGTCCCAACCTTCGTCGCACCCGCCGTCTGCCGCTCAAAATCATAAGTCACAAACTTCTGCTGGATGGTTTTCTCCATCGCGTTTTCAATCATCTTGGCCGCCTCTTTCCAGCCAATGAAGTCCAGCAGCATCACGCCCGACAAAATCACCGATCCCGGATTGATCACATCCTTGTCGGCATATTTCGGAGCAGTCCCGTGCGTCGCCTCAAACACCGCGTATCCATCGCCAATGTTCGCGCCAGGCGCAATGCCCAGCCCGCCCACTTGCGCCGCAGCCGCATCGGAAATGTAGTCGCCGTTCAGGTTAGTCGTTGCCAGAATGCTGTAGTCCGCCGGCCGAATAATAATCTGCTGGAAGATCGAATCCGCAATCCTGTCGTTGATGAGAATCTTGTTCTTCCACGCCCCGTTGCCGTGCGTTTTCCCAATCGAATCCAGCGTCTGCTTGATCTCCGCATACAGCGCATCGCGGAACGCCTGGTTCCCAAACTCCAGCCCCGGCTCAATCTGCGCTGCATTGTCCTCGATGCTGATTCCTGGGTTCGCATCCACGTTGCCCAAAATCCAGCTCTCACGCTCCGTCACCGTCTGATCGCGGAACTCCTCCGTCGCTACCTCGTAGCCCCACTCGCGAAACGCACCCTCGGTAAACTTCTGAATGTTCCCCTTGTGCACCAGCGTCACGGTCTTGCGGCCGCTCTCAATCGCATGCTTGATCGCAACCCGCACCAGCCGTTTGGTACCAAAAATCGAAATCGGCTTCAGCCCCACGCCCGAGTCCGCACGAATCTTTTTCTTCCCGCCCTTAAGCAGATCATCGTTCACAAACGCAATCAACCGCGCCACATCTTCTGACCCCTGCTTGAACTCGATCCCCGAGTACACATCTTCCGTGTTCTCACGGAAAATCACGATGTCCACTTTTTCAGGATGCTTCACCGGGCTGGGCACGCCTTGGTAGTAGCGAACCGGCCGCACGCACGAGTACAAATCCAAAATCTGCCGCAGCGCCACGTTAAGCGAGCGAATGCCACCGCCCACCGGCGTCGTCAGCGGCCCCTTGATCGACACTCTCAAATCCCGCGCCGCATTCACCGAGTCGTCCGGCAGCCAGTTGCTGAACTGCCGATACGCCTTCTCGCCGGCAAAAATCTCAAACCACTTGATCGCGCGCTTGCCGCCGTAAGCCTTCTCCACAGCCGCGTCAAACACCCGCTGCGAAGCCTTCCAGATATCGCGGCCCGTGCCGTCACCCTCAATAAATGGAATGATGGGATTGTCGGGGACCGTGAACTTCCCGTTGCTGTACTCGATGGGCTGCCCGTCCTTGGGCAGCGCCAGCCCGTTATAGGTTGTCTGCATGGTGTCTTTCGGCTTCCTTCCCGCGTGTGCTCAAAAGGGAAGGCTAACACCTGCAATTCAGCGATGGCAACGCCAGCCGCTCAACAGCAACGCGCAAACCCGACGCTTACCGCATGCCTGCCTTGTTCGCGTCATCGCTATCAAACTTCGGAATCCCAAAATGCCCCCGCAGATGCAGCAGGTCGATCGGGTTCAGATTCCCCGCCACCGTCACCAGCGTCACACTCTTCGCCGTCTCCGCCAGAATCACCGCGCCCCGCAAGTTCATCCCGTCCATCACCATCCAAACATCCGTCATCCCGCTGTGAACCGGGCCGCCCTTTTCTGACGTCGTCACCAGGTGCTTCCATCCGCGCAAATGGTAAGCATCGCGAATCGCATTCACCGCGCCTTCATCCGGCACCCCGGCGGCCCCAAAACGCAGCAGGTGCACGCTTACGCCGTCCAGTTTGCCAATCGCCTGCCGCGTCGGCACCTCCGAGTCCGGCAGCGCGCCCGCTGCAATCTTCAGCATGTCGCGATCCAACGTGAAGCTCTCCCTCACCGCCGCCATGCCGCTCAACGCCGCCATGGCGGGGGGCGTCCACTCCAGCACCACCGGGTTGTCATACACGGCAGCAGGCTGAGCGGTCTGCCCAACGCAAACGCTCGTCGTCAGTGCAACGGTCAAAAAGGCGCAAGTCAGGTTTAGGCACTTCATGTCGCCATAAACCCGCGCGCCGTTTAAATGTTGCGTTAAATGTTGCGCCACCCGGATCCAAATTGAGACTTCCAGTCCTACGCCAACCGCGCATTTCTCAAAGCAAATCTGCTCCACTCAACTGACTGAAACACTTCAGCTCCGCGCGCTCGAAATTTAAATGAAAGATTAATAAGACTAGCGCCCTTTTCACCCGGCTCAATGCGATAAACTCAGTCGGGAACGTCTCACACAATTCGCAATTTTTTACCGCATGGAGGACACATAGAAATTGGGAAAAGCAATGGTCCCGAAGAAGATGTTTTTTACCAAGGGCGTTGGCAAACACAAGGAGCGTCTCACCTCTTTTGAGCTGGCCCTTCGGGATGCAGGCATCGCTTCCCAAAACTTGGTCAGGGTCTCGTCCATCTTTCCGCCGCGCTGCAAAGTCATCACCCGCAAAGAAGGCGCAAACCTGCTCAATCACGGTGAAGTCGTCTTCGCCGTTATCGCGGAAAATTCCACGCGCGAGCCGCATCGCCTCGTCGTCTCCAGCATCGGCGTCGCCATCCCCGCTGACAAAGACGCCTATGGCTACCTCAGCGAGCACCACAGCTTCGGCGAATCCGAAGACCAGGCCGGCGAATACGCTGAAGAGCTCGCCGCTGAAATGCTCGCCACCACGCTCGACGTCGACTTCGATCCCGACAAAAGCTGGGACGAAAAGAAGGAGATCTACCGCATCTCCAACAAAATCGTGCGCACCAGCAACGTCACGCAGTCTGCAGTCGGCGACAAACGCGGCCTCTGGACAACCACCATCGCCGCAGCCGTCCTCATCCTCGACGAAGACTAACTTCGCGCCAAAATCCTTCAGGCCAATTCCGCCTATGCGGAGTTGGCCTTACGTTTTCACACAGGCTGAGCCAAAGAACTCACGTTTTGAAAGTGCACGACTTGAAAGCTTGCTGAAATACTCATCCGGGCGGTAGGCCGGGGATTTATCCCCGGTATAAACTCAGCAAAATCAGTGCGGGCTTTAGCCCCTGAGGGATTTCGCTCAATCGAAGTTGGCTTTGTTGAATCGAAAACCAGAAGGACCAAGTCAAGAAATGGCCATCACCCGCAAATACAAAGTCGGCCTCGTGCAAATGAGCATGGGCCCCGATCCCGAAGTGAACCTCGCCGCGGCCATCGAGCACATCCATGAAGCCGCGCGCCGCGGCGCCAACATCGTCTGCCTGCCCGAGCTTTTCCGCGCCCAATATTTTTGCCAGCGTGAAGACCTCCGCCTCTTCGATCTTGCCGAGACCATCCCCGGCCCCTCCACCGTGGCCCTCAGTGAAGTCGCTCGCGCAGCCCGAGTCGCCATCGTAGCCTCACTCTTTGAACGCCGCGCCCCCGGCCTCTATCACAACACCGCCGTCACATTGAACGACGACGGCGCCATCGTCAGCGTCTATCGCAAAATGCACATCCCTGACGATCCCCTCTACTACGAGAAGTACTACTTCACGCCCGGCGATCTCGGCTTCCAGGCCGTCGACACCGCCGCCGGCCGCATCGGCACGCTCGTATGCTGGGACCAGTGGTACCCCGAAGCCGCGCGCCTCACCGCACTGCAAGGCGCTGAGGTCCTCTTCTATCCCACCGCCATCGGCTGGCACCCCGCGGAAAAGCAAGAGTTCGGCGCCGCCCAATATGACGCCTGGCAAACCATCCAGCGGGCCCACGCCATCGCCAACGGAGTCTACGTCGCCGCCGTCAATCGCGTCGGACTCGAAAATGGAGACGTGCTCGGCAATCGCATTGAAGGCCCCGGCCTCGAATTCTGGGGCGGCAGCTTTCTCTCTGACCCCTTCGGCCGCATCATCGCCAAAGCCTCGTACACCGCGGAAGAAATCCTCATCGGCGAAATCGACCTCGCCCACATGGAAGACATCCGTCGCAACTGGCCTTTCCTCCGCGATAGAAGAATCGACGCCTACGCCCCAATCACCAAGCGCTACCTCGATCCATTGGGCGGCTGGTCCCCCGACCCCGAACGCGAGAAGTAGACGGTAACCTTCCGTTTCAAATTGTCATCCTGAGCGAAGCCGAAGGATCTGCAGTTGCTTTTGTTGTTGTTTCTACGAATGCTGACAAGCCAATGAACTCCGTGCCCCATCCATTCGCGCATTTTTGCGAATAGGTGGGATACCACCAACCTCCCCAAGCCCGTCATACTTAGGCGAGCTCTTCTTTTAAGGATTTGTCATCCCGAGCGCAGCGTTTTTCAGCGGAGCCGAGGGACCTGCTTTTCGGGACACGTCCCTACCACAAACTCCATCAAGAACAACAATGACCGAAACCCCGCAAGCCCTTCATTACCGTATGCCCGCCGAATGGGCCCCCCACCAAGCCACTTGGCTCGCGTGGCCGCACAACCCTGAAGACTGGCCCGGCAAGTTCCAAACCATCCCCTGGCTCTACGCCGAAATCATCCGTCTCCTCTCCGCAAAAGAACAAGTCCACCTCGTCGTCCAAAACGCGAAAGAAGAATCCCGCGCCCGCAGCATCCTCGAGCGCGCCCACGCCAATCTCGATCGCGTCCTCTTCCACCAGTGGTCCACCGACCGAGTCTGGACCCGTGATTCGGGGCCGATATTCGTCAAGGACGCGAAAGGGCGAGTAGGCCTCACCAACTGGCGCTTCAACGCGTGGGCCAAATACGACGACTGGCATCTCGACGACCAACTGCCCTCGCGCATATCCAGCGAACTCAATCTTCCCGAATGGCAACCCACCATCATCCTCGCCAACGGCCAGCCGCACCGCCTGGTCCTCGAAGGCGGCTCCATCGACACCAACGGCGCCGGCATTCTCCTCACGACTGAGGAATGTCTACTCTCCGAAGTCCAGCAGCGCAACCCCGGCGTCTCCCGCGAGCAGCTCGAGCAGGCCTTCCACGACTATCTCGGCATCGATCAGGTCATCTGGCTCAATCGCGGCATCGCCGGCGACGACACCCACGGCCACATCGACGACATTTCCCGCTTCGTCTCCCCCACCACCATCGTCACTGCCGTCGAGCCCAACACTGCCGACGCCAACCACGCTCCGCTGGCCGAAAACCTCGCCCGACTGAAAGCCGCTCGCACTCTAAATGGAAAGCAATTCACCATCGTCGAACTCCCGCTCCCGCGCCCCGTCGTCTTCCGCAAACAGCGCCTCCCCGCCAGCTACGCCAATTTTTACTTGGCAAACGGCTTGGTTCTAATGCCCACGTTCCACGACCCCAACGACCGCGTCGCGTTGCAGATCCTCAGCGAGCTGTTCCCCGACCGTGAAGTCATCGGCATCCACTCAGTCGACCTCGTCTGGGGCCTCGGCACCCTCCACTGCATGACCCAGCAGCAACCCGCCGCGCTACCATAGCAAGCATGATTGCGCCGCCGGAACCGCTCACCGACCTTGAAGCCATGGAGCTGGCGCTCACTGAAGCTCGTCAGGCAGCCGAAGCCGGCGAAGTCCCAGTCGGCGCCATCGCTGTCGCAGGCGGTGCCATCGTGGGATACGGCCAGAACCGCGTGATTCGGTATCAGGATCCGGTCGCCCACGCTGAAATCGTCGCCTTGCGAGAGGCCGCAGCCACCCTCGACAACTATCGTCTCAACGGCGTCACCCTTTACGTCACGCTCGAGCCCTGCGCCATGTGCGCCGGGGCAATGATCCATGCCCGCATTGACCGGTTAGTCTACGCCGCCTCCGACCCCAAGGCCGGCGCCGCGGGCTCAGTCATGCAAGTCCTCAACCACCCCAGTCTCAACCACCAAATGATCGTGGACCACGGCCTCTTAGCGGAAGAATCCGCCGACCTCCTCCGCACCTTCTTCCGCGAACGCCGCGGAAGCTGACTCGCCACGGCTCGAAGAGCCGATGACTCGCTGATCGCTAACTCCGCGTCAGTCCCCGAATCCTCTCCGCTTCCCCCGGCCACTTCGCAATCAGGTCCGCGCTCCGCGCATTCTTGTAGTCCGCATAGTTAAACCCCGGCGTCACCGTACACCCCAGCAGAGCAACTTTGCCGTCGCCGATCAGTCGCGTGCCTTGCCAGACTCCGGCGGGGACAACAAGCTGTACACGCTGGCCCGCTGCCAAATCTG
>JANXQR010000831.1 GCA_025353435.1 Acidobacteriota bacterium
GGATAACAGAGTGAATGAACAAATGGCCATCCGCAGAATTCGTGTCATTAAATATCGGGGTTCCAATCATGGCACAAACGAATATCCCTTCGTCATTGATAAAAATGGACTGTCGGTCATTCCGATCACGTCTGCAGGACTCGATCAGCCAGGCACCGGCAAGAGAGTTTCGACAGGAATTCCGTCGTTAGATGCCATGTTTCAGGGTGGAGGGTTTACCAGAGGCAGCACGGTGCTCATTTCCGGGACCGCCGGCACCGGAAAAACAAGCCTCGCGGCTGCCTTCGCCGTAGAACGCTGTACGCGTGGAGAACGGTGTCTGTTCTTGTCGTATGAAGAATCGTCGGGACAGCTCATCCAAAACATGAGTTCGATAGATATTCGATTGGCACGGTGGGTGAAAAAAGGACTCTTACGGATAGTCTCGACGAGACCTTCTTTTTTTGGATTAGAGATGCATCTACTCGATTTATACAAGACCATTGAAGAGTTCAAACCACACGCTGTTGTCATCGACCCCCTGACCAGTCTCATTGCAGAGGGGAGCCAACGTGAAATTCAATCCATGGTGACGCGCATGATCGATCTATTAAAATCCAAGAGTATCACGGGGATGTTTACGAGTCTTGTTTCGTCAACCGCACAGAATTACACGAGCGGCGAAGTTGGCGTCTCGTCGTTAATTGACACGTGGCTCGTAGTGAGAGAACTAGAAGAAGAGGCGGGTAAAAGACGCATTCGTGGACTGTACATCGTGAAATCGCGTGGTATGGGCCACTCCAGTGACGTCCACAAATTGGTGTTGAGTAATGACGGGATTAGCATCGTACCAATACCTACTGCCGCAGACTTGATGCAGAAAAATAAGGTTAATCCAGGCGGTTCTGAGAAAGAAAAAATGCATTCCAAATCAAGCTCGCTAGGGGTCTTGGGCTAGGTCATGGGAGCATTACATCCCACCTGCATTGTTGGTATTGGCGGCTCGGCTGGCGCGCTTAACGCCTATAAGGGGCTCTTGGACGTCCTGCCGTCTAAGACAGGTATGGCCTTTGTCTTTGTGTATCATGTTCACCCCACCGCCCATACTCAGTTAGTTCTCATTCTGTCGCGTCACACAAAAATGCCAGTCCTGCTGGCTGCCAACTCGATGCTGATCCAGGCAAATCATGTCTATGTGATTCCTCAGAACACGGATCTTTTCATTGAGGGCAATGCGTTCAAAGTCGTCTCCCCGCGCACGAGGAGGAATAACCAGATCGATTTATTTTTGATGTCTTTAGCCGAGTCTAAGGGGAAGCATGCGATCGGCATAATCCTCTCTGGGTACGATGGCGACGGTACTGAGGGATGCCAGCACGTCAAAGCAATGGGAGGCACAACCTTTGCTCAGGACATATCTGCCGAAGTCAACCACATGCCGCGCAGTGCTCAGGCCTCAGGCTGTATTGATTTCGTGCTGCCGCTCGACAAAATTGCAAAGAGGCTTGCCAAAATTGGTGCGCGCATCGCGCAAGATTG
>JANXQR010000331.1 GCA_025353435.1 Acidobacteriota bacterium
TGGATGCACTCCAAATCGTTCGTGACCAATATCCGGATTGGGAGATCTCGGTGACCTGCCGGAGCGGAATGATCTCCTGCTCCACGGCCGCGGAAGATGTACCTGTGAAAGTCCTTCCATTTGCGTCGGAAGCGATCGTCGCAAATGACATGCTGTCTGCCGACTTGCTATACCTGCCGCTACCCTTCCAGCAGCATGCGGTCACCTTTGGCAAATTCAGCATGTCCACCAAGCTGGTCACTTACCTGGGGAGCGGATTGCCAATCCTATATCACGGTCCACAGGACGCAGCGGCCTGCAAATTGCTGACTCTTCATGATGCCGCAGTCATATGCACAACCCTCGATGCTGGTACGATCGCGTCGCAAATTGTTGAATCGGCGTCAAAACGCGAATCGACCGTAGACCATGCACTCACCCTCGCGCGTTCCCAATTCATGCTGGCAGATCAGCAAAGCCGGTTCTGGGGTACTATTGCCGAGGCTCTGTAGATCCATCTCCTCGTTTCCCATCGAAGATCATGTGGTCACTTGAGCGCTCTCTTCGCGCCCAGCCCAGGACGTGTATATCTCCTGGAATATGTCGTCAAGTGATTTTGTAATATTCCAGCCGGGATAGTGGACTTTCATCTTCCGTAAGTCGCTGATATAGCATATGTGGTCGCCCGAGCGGTTCTGGTCGACATACTCGCTGATCATCGCCTTACCGGATATGTCTGCAATCTTCTGGAAGGCTTCGATGATAGAGCAGCTGTTGGCCCGCCCGCCTCCGATGTTATACACCTCACCCGCGCGAGGATTGGCAAGGAAGGCGGCAATAAAGCGCGCCACATCAAGCGAGTGTATGTTATCGCGCACCTGCTTTCCCCTGTATCCGAATACGTTGTACTTCGTCCCAGTCAAATTGCATTTGATCAGGTAACTCAGAAATCCATGTAACTCAACACCCGAATGGCTCGGGCCGGTCAGACATCCTCCGCGCAAGGCGCATGTAGGCATGCCAAAGTAGCGCCCATACTCCTGCACCATCACGTCGGAGGCAACCTTCGATGCTCCAAAGATCGAGTGCTTCGACTGATCAATGCGAAACGTCTCGGGAATCCCGGTCCAGTATTCTTCGTCGGCATACTCCCAGCGAGTCTCAAGCTCCTTGAGCGCCAACTCATTCGGCGCATCGCCATAAACTTTGTTAGTCGACATGGATACGAAAGGAGACTCGGGCACGGCCTGTCGGGCCGCCTCAAGCATGTTCAATGTGCCCACTGCATTGGTATCGAAGTCGTCAAAGGGAATCGAGGCCGCAAGGTCATGGCTCGGCTGCGCAGCCGTATGCACAATGGCATCGGGCTTTACCAGCTTCAGCAGATCCAGCACTCCCCTGCGATCGCGGATGTCCAGCTCGTGGTGGACAAAACCCTTGATCCGCGCCTCAAGCCGATGCTGGTTCCAACGCGTATCGCCCTTGGGGCCAAAAAATACCGCGCGCTGATTGTTGTCCACCCCGTGAATCTGCCAGCCTTCGGCAGCAAAATAAAGGCACACCTCAGACCCAATAAGTCCCGAGGAACCAGTAACTAGAATCGACTTCATCCAACGCTCCGTGATCCATTTGCAATTCAATTCTAGCAACGGTCCCATGCTATCCTCACTCCAGACTGCGGAGAAACCAGATCGGCATTTGCGATATTGGTACACCCCCCGCAATCCTGCCTAGGCGCGAAAGGCGGAAGTGATCAACGTAGTCCACCAGTCCAGGCGATTGCTGTCGCTATTCCACCTCCGTCCCTTCGATACAAAGTGTCTTAGGGATCCCACTCCGGTAGGCCTCGTCGGCACACTTCCAGCGGGTCTCTGGTTTCTTGAGAGCCAACAAACTGTTCCCGAATCGTGTCCAGACTATTGGCATTGACACAGCACCTTACCGTTTTTACACTGCGTCGTTTCTTACATACCAATCGTCGAACGAAGAGCGGCTCGTAAGCTTTCGAACATAATTGTTCTTGGTCAACAAGGAACAGATTTTTTCTCTCGCTGGCGTGAAATTGTGCTCGCAGGTGATTATCTTGATTTGGTACTTATCGAAATTGAAACTGTTCAGAATCTCGTACTCACTGCCCTCAGTGTCGATCGAGAGATAATCGATCTCCCTGGGTGCGTGGAACTTCTCGAGCATATCTTCAAGGGAAATGGTATTTACGCTGTATTTATTCCCACTTTTCCTTATTTCGTCATGATAATCCGACGAACTGAACGCATCGATGGTTGAAAACTCGGCAGAACTAGCTTCATTGAATTTCAGCGTCGAATTAGAGTCGCGCCACACACAATCCGTCTCGATGTGGCTGCTCCGGTTACCCTTCAATTCCCTGTGCCAGCGCTTTCCCGGCTCCGCAAGAATTCCCGTCCACTTGAATTCTTTTTCCAGGAGATAGGTATTGCTCAAAATAATTCCATTGGCTGCCCCGAATTCGACAAAAAAACCGCCGGTCTTGAAGTCCAACTCAGATAGCACAAACAACTCTTGCCCGAGTTGAGACGTCGAGTTACCCAAAGCTTTTAACAACCGCCATGCATGCCGGTCCGGAAGCTCCAAAATGAGATCGATTCCAACCTGGGTCGCATTACTCTTTTCAGCAATTTGCATTAGATTTGCAAGTTTTGCATGTCTTGTCATACCAACGTCAAACTTCTTCAGCGACTCTTTTATCAAGTTTTTGAGAACCGCACCCATTCGCATCTTACCTCGTTCGTCTCTAAATCAGGGCTGTTCCTGTTTCGGGCAGCTTCTGCAATCACGGCCATTTTACTTCAATTCGTCGAAGCTCGGCGCGGTGTTTGTGCGTTGGATTGCGCTAACGTTGAACCCGACGAGAATTGCCGAAGTCGCATGATTCCCTCGGTCCCTAGGGCAGTTCCGTGCGAATAACTTCTTCTGCAATTTGCTCAGCGGCCGATTTTTCATGGATACTGACCCTCGACCCGCGAATGAACCCGTACACTCCGTTGAAGAGGACCGCCACTAGGTAAGCCGCTGAAGTGGCGACACCAAAAAAGATGGCGTGCGCGGTGCTGTTCACTTTGAGTAGATACAGGAAGGATATCTGCGTCGTGAGTATGACTCCAATTGACACCCATGTGGTTGACCAGAAGATCCATCTCCGGGCCGCGCTCATGGTCCAGGCGACTCCTGATAAATAGCTCAGACAACTGCTCAAGACGAGCCATCCAGTCTCCCGCTACAGCAAAGCGTACTTGGTGCCAAGCAAGAGCAAGAGGACCCTCGGCTCGAAGAATCCCACCGAACAGATCACAGCCGAAATGATGGTGGCGGCGGACAGTATAAACAAATAGCTTCGCAACAGCCGCTGCCGGGGTAGTCTGGCTATGAAAGGCTCAATCACCGTGCTGTTGAAGCCGGAGAGCATTAAAAAAATCTGACCCAAGCGGCCTAGCGCGCCAACCTCGGCGATGCTTCGAGTCTGGCCAGAAATGGAGATCAGGAAGAGCGCGATTTGGCCCTGAAGTGCGTAGAAAATCAAGCTAGGCAAGTTAGGCATCACGTAGCGGATCATCTGACGTGTTATGGCGGGATCAGGATCAGCGGGGACTATGGCGAAGGGACGCGCCGAACGAGCATTGAGCCAGCCGATGAGGAGGAAGCCCAATGAGTTGATCCAACTCGCCGTCCAAGCGTACAGACCGCCTGTCAGGTAAAGTAGCACGCTGAATGCGATCCGAAAGCAGACTCCGGCCAACTGATGACGGTAATACAGGGTAAGCTGACCTCGAATCAGCAACGGTGCGCCGTAGTACGAAACCATTCCGTTGAAGTAGATCGAGGCTAGGATTGAAGGGAACAGGAGCGCACTGGTGAGTAAACTCCAGTGATGCTCACGAGCGATGACGACATACAGGATTGCGGCTGGCGGTGTAAGCCAGACCAGCATTGTGTTGCGCAAACGGCGCGCAGAACGAATATAGGATCCGACCGTAAACGGATCGTTGCCGCGCGGTCCGACGAGTGCAATAATGGTGCCCGCAAAGCCTAGGTCCGTCAGCATGCTCAAGGCGGATTGGATACCGAACGCCACGCTGAACTGCGCGTAGTTGTCGATGTTGAGCCAGCGCAGGAGCAGCAGCCCAACTGAAAGGCTGACCAACTGCACCAAACCCTGTCCGGTCAAATATACAAGCACAATGCGCAGCCGGCGTCGGAGTGCTTCAGAGCCCATCTTATAGCTCAAGAAGCTTGCAAAACGGGACAAGTCGAGTTCTCCGTCGCTCTTCTGCGCGATCTGCACAGCATCGTTTCTGGTCTGGGCCTGCTCGCAGGCTGGAATAAATTAGTCCTTCAAAGGGGGCTGCAGAAGGTGCTTTGTGCAGACACTCCTATGAATTGTAGCCCGAGGGCTTCGGATCGCACAATTCGGTTACAAGGCGGACCCGGCCAGTGAGACTAGCGATCTTCACCTCTCATCCTGAAAACATCGCGCGCTCGATTGCGACTCAATTGAGGTTCAACCTTTTTTTCGCTTCCTCCGATGTTGTCAAATCCTCAACCTGTGGAAAACGCCGCACTCGGCACCAGAGTATTTCAACAATTAGATTGAGGCAGGACTCATTCACCACCACTCAAACGAGAGGCCCAGACCAAACCAAAGTTTGTGTTCGGGCGATGGCGCGTGATGCCAAATCCTAATCTTCGGAGCGTTGTGGCCACTTCTGCAAAAGTATGTGAATTTCCTAAATGGTATTCCATCCTGAGATGCCGTATTGAATTCCAACATTCACCCGCATTGAAAAGCTCCCACTCTGCGCCTTCGCAATCCAACTTTAGAAGATCAATGGGCCCTGCAATGCGACTTATTACTGTGGAAAGTGCAACTTGGCGAATCGAGCCGTTTTCTTTCGATTGAGTAGTCGCTTGGTTACTGTCTCCTTGATCATCTATTGAAACAAATCCGTCGGTCGATCCAACAGCCTCGTCGAATATTTCGATGTCGAGGCCTTTCGTGTTTTCCCTCAAGTAGGGAACGGCTCTTGGATTTGGTTCGTAAGCGTGAATTCGAGCATTCGAATAGGTACCTCTCGCCGCTAAGGAAAACAAACCAATGTTAGCTCCGATATCGACAATAGTCTTCGGGGCCGGAAGATTTACACGCAGCCCATAGTCGTTCCAGATCATGCAGGCAAGAAAGTCGTTTGTGACGCCTATCTCTCCGGGATGAGAAAGAACCTGCTCTCGGTTGTTGATCCATATCCTTTTGGGCAGTGAGAACCATTTGTTCCTTGCAAACCAAATACCGAAGCGTCTCGCATTGAGCATGCGGTGGAGCTGATCCTTCATTGGCAAATCATACACGCCGGTACCCGGTCTACTTGATCCCCGTTTTGTCGCCGAGCCAAAAGCTTGTCAAGCCCCCAACCTGTGGAAAACGTTGCAACCAGCACAAAACAAAGCGAAAAGATATTTTCAAAAATCCATTATTAATTCCCCGAACCCGCTATCATTGAATTAGGTCGTAAATAGGAACGCCCGCCAACTCGGCGGGCGTT
>JANXQR010000859.1 GCA_025353435.1 Acidobacteriota bacterium
CAGTGAAGGCTTCCCTCGACGCCCGCGACGGGAACACCTCGAGCATGCTGACGAACACGGCATTAATGGAAGCGATGCGCGCAATAGATTCGGCGGCACTGTGGAGCATTCTCGACCAGAAGGGCACCCAGACCATGATGAAGCAGTTGTTGGGCGAAGCCGGGTCGGTCGCGGATTTCGAATCAGTGCGCAAGCGGCTGACAGTGTCGTGGTACGGCATGGACTTTCAGCACGGCGTGAAGTTTGATCTTACGATCGTGACCGGCGACGCCTTTGCGGCGGCCACCGTGTCGTCTCTGCTGAATGCGGCTGTGATTTACCGCAAAATGAGCGGATCGGATTCGGAGAAGGCGGCTCTGGCCGATACGGATGTGAGCTCGAGTTCCGGGAAGCTGCTCGTGCACTTTGCTGCGTCGGATACGGATTTTGCCAGCCTGCTGCGGTCGCCGCTGTTCCAGAGCGTGGTGAGGTAAAGAAGGCGGACGGTCGTCACATTCTGAATCAGAGCACGAGCTTTAAGCTATGGCGTGCCTCTTTACCCTCATGCTGTCGATCTCGTCCGTGCAAATCTTGAGCAGATTGGCTCGGGAAAGAAGGTCACAGCGATTGCAATCGGAACTTTGACTGCGGACCAGCTTGAGGCGATCAACCAACATCGTCGCCGCCAAAATCCCAATCTCGCACCGGTTGCGGGAGAAGTCATCTTCATTGGGAGCCACATTTTTAAGAGCCGGTGTTTGCGCGACGGCTACACGGTGGATGATGTAATTGACCAGATCACAAGTGCATTGGATGCTTCATCGAAGTTGGTCGGCAACCTTCCAATGCAGGCTATTGAGAACCCCAACTTACGAGCTGATCGGTATGGGAATTTGGTTCACGATCGGGCGGTATTCGAGTGCATGGCCCGCCATCCACGCCCGGAGCTTTTCTCCGTGATGCCAAAGGGTGACCAAAAGCGCCCCATCGTGCAAAAAGGTCGCCCGTAAGGCGACCTTTTTGCGATCAATTTGAGCAACTCGCCCGGCTAACAGAAACCATCCGACGCACCAGTCGCTCAATACATATTATCAGGGCGAAGCGTGGTTTCTGTCAATCAAATCGACAACAACCAACTCTTCTATCTGTTCAGTTCAACAGCCTAGCTCTTCAAAACACAGCCGTAATTGGTCAATCCGGCCTCCTGCAACCGCCGCAGAGGTCATTGGGCGGCATTCTGCAACGTCAGTTCGGAATGGAAACTCCGTCCTGTCCGCCGGTTCAAGGGTGGCCTCCCAGCTTGCCCTCCTGACCCTGTTTTGAGGCTGGGGTCCGACAATCCCGGCGAATCTTGGCAAAGGAAAGCAGACCACATCAGTTCGTTTGCTGAATTGCGTCACCCTGCCCAGGACCCATGACGGTAGAAGCCGGTGCTGCACAAATCTGATTCCGCCCGAGACCCTTTGCAACGTAGAGTGCACGGTCAGCAAATTCGATCAGTTCAGATGCCGGCTGTCCAAGTTGCGGAACAACAGTGGCGCATCCTGCGGAGATGGTCACAATGCCAAACGGGCTGGCGCTGTGGGCCAGGTTCCGCGAGCGCAGCGCGGCGAAGATACCGTTTGCGACGGTGGCCGCACCTTCGGCGGCGGTATTGGGAAGAATGACGGCAAACTCCTCGCCGCCGAACCGGGCTACCAGGTCGACGCGTCGCGCCGCCGCTTCACCCACTGATTCAGCAATCGCCTTCAGGCATGCATCTCCGCGCAAATGGCCATAGGTATCGTTGTACAGCTTGAACAGGTCGACATCCACCAGCACCATCGATAGGGGCTTGTGCTCACGCATGGCACGCCTCCACTCGGTTTCAAGATATTCGTCAAGCCTCCTGCGATTGGCGAGCCCGGTGAGTGCATCGATTGAAGCCATACTTTCCATGGCTTGATACGCGGCCTGCAGTTTCTCTTCAGCCACCTTGCGCTCGCTGATGTCGCGCACGGTGTTCAGAATGCCCACAGGCGCATTGGTGACCGGATTCCGAATGGTGCGAAGGCTGGCCTCGGTCCAGATATAAACACCGTCGTTTTTCTTGACGCGGCATTCAATGATGGCGCCATCCGCTCCTTTGCGCATGTCACGGATCGCTTTGCCGGCCACTTTCACGTCGTCGGGGTGGACAAGCTCTATGCTGTTCAACCCAAGTAACTCTTCCCGGCTCCATCCGCCCAGGCTCGATGCGGCCTCTGAAACATAACTTCGATTGCCATCGAAGTCGGCAATGATGATGACGTCGCGAGAGTTTTCTGTCACCAATTGGTGCAGGTAAGCGATCTCCTGCAGTTTCTTCTCGGCTTTGCTGTTTTGTCCCATCACCACGGAAACCGCATACAGCATGAAAAGAATTGAAGCGAGGTAGATCTGGAGGTGAACGATGGAGTTTAACCCGTCACCGGAAGGGCCACCCTTCAAAGGGCCGTGCGCGATGTACAGATTAGCCACGAGGGCAACGAGCAACGTCGCCATGGACGCCCATCCCATTCCAAGGCGAAGCAGGATGAAGATCAGGATGGAACTGATGATGGAAAGGGCCGCAAGCTGCGCCTGGTGCAAGGCGAGGAATGTGATCGGCGCCAGGAGGAGCGGATAGAGCCAGCTCCATCTTGATTTCAGCGTTCCCCGAAAGTGGGTTCGGAAGATGGCCACAAAGGCGGGAGTGGCGACTGCGTAGCCGAGAGAATCCGTCATGAACCACTCACGGAAGCCTGTGAATACGGGCTGGTGCACCCATTGGTGAGCAATGACGGCGAACACAGCGCCGACGATGGCGGGCGAGCCGATGACCGCGAATGCGAAGAACCGGATGAGGTACGAACGATCGGTAAACTTCGGGAGATGGGTCGCCTGCATGCGGAGAAGAAAAGCAGCCATGAGGACTTCTGCGATGTTCAAGATCGCCAACGCGATATTGATCTGCCAGGGTTCGCCGCCCGCAAGGTATCCGCCGAATATCTGGGCCGCCAGTCCTACTGAGGTGTAAGCAAGCCAGCGCCGCCGGGGAGAAAGGAGCAGGTAAGACAACAGCAGGCCGTTCGAAGCCCAGATCGAGTTGTTCTGGAGTTCAGGGCCGGCGATGAAGGTGACCGCTGTCGACAATGTGAAGCAGACCAAAAGCTTGAGGAAGAGGCGCACTCCAGGGCGCAGAATCGGAAGCGTCGGCCTGATGGCGGTCGATGATTTTCGGATGTGCAGCCGGTCTCTGAGCACATTCCAACCCTCAGGCTTATTCATCGGAGGGAATCGGCGTGAGGTTAGAGATCATGCAAAAACCTGTGTAATAGATCCAGCCTCTAAAGGTACTCTCATGCGCTCAACGCGCGATCAGTTTCGGCTCGAATTCGGCCTTTCCGGCGGGTTCGAGAGCGATTTCGAGCTTTCCTTCCTGGCCCTCGGCGAGATAGGGGCCCTGAATTTGCGTCTGCTTGTTGTCCGCTGCAGTGTATTGAACTTTGACTGGGCCAGTGCCCTGTAACTGGATGCGGTAGTGCATAGTGGCGCCGGGGGCCATGCTGTCGGCACCGAAACTGGCGCTGGGATAGTCAACTTCCAGCAGTCGGATTGGGCCGCCGGTGCGGTTCTCCACCGTCACTTCGACGTGGGCTGAGTGACACCCTGCAATGGCGAAGCTGGCAGCGAGGCCAAATCCAACTCCGAATTTGGCGAGCAACGTGCGTTTGAGAGTCATTCCGGCGCAGCCTTTCCCTCTGAATTGGAGGACGAGTTCGACCGTTTCTCGAGCCGATCGAGGCGCTTGAGCAGCTCCGGCAGGCGCTGGAAGATGGTGACCGCGCGCAGCCAGGTGCGGTTGTCGAAGGCGGGTGAGCCGGAGATCATTTTGTCGGCGGGAACGTCGTGGGAGACGCCGGATTGGGCGGTGAGGATCACGCCGTCGCCGATTGTGCAGTGGCCGGCCACGCCTACTTGTCCCGCGAGGATGGCGTTGTTGCCGACCACCGAGGACCCGGCGAGCCCGGTTTGCGCACAGAGGAGGGTATTCTCGCCAACCTTGGAACCGTGGCCGACCTGGACGAGATTGTCGATTTTCGTGCCGGCGCCGATTTCGGTGGCTCCGACGGTGGCGCGGTCGATGCAGGCGTTGGCCTGGACGTCGACGCGGTCGCCGAGCCGGACCGGACCGGATTGCGGGATCTTCTCCCAGTGGCCGGATTCGTTCTTGGCGAAGCCGAAGCCGTCTGCGCCAACGATTGCGCCGTTTTCAAGCGTGACGTGGTCGCCGAGCATGCAGCCCTCGCGGATGACGGCATGAGCGTGGGCGAAGAGGTGGCTCCCTGCCTGGACGCCCGGGTAAAGGACTACGTGGGGCAGAAGCGTGGCGTGGGGGCCGAGTCGAACTCCTGAGCCAACAACAACATAGGCTCCGATATGAGCGCTCTCGCCGATTTGGGCGGTCGGATCGATTACTGCGGTCGGATGAATGCCGGGGACGTATTCGGGAGGCTGGTAGAAGAGTCCCAGGGCTCGGGAGAAGGCCAGGTAGGGATTCTTGATCCGGAGGGTGGGGGCTGTTATCTCCTGGAACTCCGGCTCGACCAGAACGGCGGCGGCGCGAGTTGTTCGGGCAAGGGAAGCGTAGCGGGGGTTTGCCACGAAGGTGATCTCGGAGGGTCCGGCGACCTCAATCCCTTTCACGCCAGTGACTTCCACGTCCCCGTCGCCGTATAGGGTTGCGCCCAGTCGCGTTGCCAATTCGCCTAGCTTCATCGTTGCGATTGTAATGGAAAGGAATAACAGGCGGGCGGACGCTACTCGTCGGCGCCTTCTGCAGAGAAGAGTTCGGGCTGGTCGGTGGGCGCGCCGGGGCGTCGGCGGCCGGCTCCGATGAGGCTGACGACTTCGAGGGTTTGGATGGCGGTCCGGGGAACGAAGATCCGCTGCGTATTGGAGCGGAGGTCCGGTGGAGTGAGCAACAAGCCTTTGGAGTCAACGAGGGAGCGGTCGTTTGCCGCCAGCCCCTCCAACTCATCCCCATCATGCAATGTCATGCGTAGCCACAGGCCGGCAGCCCGCGGGCGAACCGTAAACCGTTTGTGGAGAAGGCGTTCCGGGTTAGCCTGATCGCCGAGTGAGACGTTCAACTCCCTCACGTAGCAGATCCATTTGATGGCGGCCCATTCGAACCTGACTACCTTGCCGCCTTGATCCAGGATCTCCAGATCGGAGGCTTCGGAGGGGAAGCTGGAGGGGGCGTAGCCTGCCAGCCAGTCGCGGGAGAACCTGCGTACAATCACCGGCTTGCGTTGGGAGGCCATCGACTTGGATTGTCGCACGAGGGGATGTTTTTTGGGCCAGGGAGTGTCTGCTTAGGAACATCGAAGTTCATAAGAGGAAACCATTCCCGCGATGGCGCGTCCCATTTGAGGCAGAATCAATAGCGGCTGAAAGTGAACCAAGGCCGGTGCAGGGTTGATTCAATGCAGTCTAGCCAAGGCCGGTCAGTTGTGATAAGGTACACCTTTGCTGATGTGCCCGGCACTCCGTAAGCGGTTATGCATCAGGCACTTGGAAGGAGACCCAGGGAACGGAATGGCCGATTACATCTACCTTCTTGAAAACCGGCTCTCGCCCGACCAACGGAACGCCTTGCGGCAGCTCCGGGAGGCCGCGCGCGAAGCGGAGATGATCCTTTTTCTGACTGGGGACGCCGTCCGCGACTTGACCAGTGGGCATGCGGTCCGCGAACTTGAAGTAGCGGTTCATGGAAATGCTCTCAAGTTGAAGAAAATAGTGGAGAACATGGGCGGAAAAGTGTGGGGTGAGAACCTCGCTACCCAGACTCTCTACCTGTGCTTTCCGGGCACAGTTCGGGTGGATCTCGTCAGAACACATTCGATTGAATACAAGAAGCCGGGGCATCCGACCTACCATTTCGACTCGATCCAGGAGGACCTGCGGCGGCGGGATTTCACGGTGAATGCGATGGCGATCTCGCTGAACAGCGGGTCGTACGGATTACTGATGGATCCGCTAAACGGAGTGGCCGATATCGAGGCGCGAACGCTGCGGCTGGTATCAAATTATGGATTTATTGAAGATCCTTCGCTGATGATTCGAGCGACGCGCTATCGGGCCCGGCTGGGATGGGAGCTTGATCCGAAGACCCAGACGCGCTACGAGAATGCCAAGGGCGAAGATGTGATTCAGTACCTCTCGGAAGAGGCGCGGAGCCGGGAACTCGAGCAGATTGGGCATGAGGACGACGGACTGAAGGTGCTTCAGGCGCTCGAGGCCGAGGGCTGGATGAAGGTGCTTTGCGCCCAATGGACCGCGGCCAAGGTGGATGAGGCGAGGCTGAAGGCGCTGCACGAACTGGTGGTAGAGCTGCTGATGCAGGGTGTGCACGCCGATATTTCAGCGGCCCAGATGCAGCTTCTGACTGCCAAGATGGCTCCCAAGGACTTGTCCACCCTGAAAAAGGGCATGCTGCGGCCGGGTTTTGTGGAAGAGTGGAACAGCCTGGACAGCGTGGCGGCGGGATTCGCCAAGGTGCTGATGGCCAAGGAGAACCAGACGCCTTCGGCAGCATATAAGCTGTTCACGACCTACGATCCGGAAGCTGTTCTCTGGCTTGGGTTTACGAGCAAGGATGCGGGAGTCAAGGACCGCTACAACAACTTCCTGAAGGTGTGGCCAGAGATGCGGCAGCGGATCCCGTACGCGCTGATGCTGGAGATGCGCATTCGTCAGGAACTGCCCAATTACGACGAGATTCTTCACTTGATATTCCTGGAGCTGATCGACGGCAAGCTGACCACGCCGGAAGAGATGCGCGCGTTCCTGGAGCCGTATTCGCCGCCCGCGCCTCCGCCGCAGATCACAATCAAGCGGACGCGTGGAAAGCGCGGAGCGGAGCCCAAAGTCAAGGAAGCGTTCGATGAAGATGAGGAGGGCGAGGACGCGGTTGACGGCGACGATGACATTGATGACATGGGCGGCGACGATGACGATATCGGGCTGGGAATTCCGAAGATCGACCTTGCGCTAGAGGTAGACGACGCCGATGACGATGACGATGCGGACGAGGATGAAAAGGGCGATGCGGGAGATGCGGATGAGCCCGGGCCGGTAAAGGGGAAGCGCGACAAAGCGGGGAAGCCGGCAAAACCGGCGAAGCCGGAGCCGGTTGCGGGATCCAAGGCCGTAAAGGCCGAGGCCGCGCCCAAGGCGGCGGCTCCCGCTCACAAGCCTTCCACACCTGCGGCGGCCACGCCAAAGCCGGTTGTTAAGGCTGCTGGGAAGCCAGTTATACAGCCAGCCAAGGCTGCGGCTCACGCCCCGGCCAAGCATGCGCCATCGAAAGCGGCACCGGTCAAGGCAAAGCCAGCGGTACCGGCAAAGAAGGTGGCTCCGCCGGCGAAGCACCCGGTGAAGAAGGCGGCAGTGAAGCCGGCTGCCAAGCCTGCGCACAAATCTGCACCCCACGTAGCGAAGAAGGCTGTGCATGCCAAAGTGGCTCCCAAGCCTGTGGCCAAGCCGAAGCCGCACAAGCCGGCGAAACCTGCGCCCAAGAAACCTGCGCCAAAATCAGGCAAGAAGCGGTAGGGGTCCGGGCTGGTGGCGGTCGGGCTGGATCACTTTCCCCGCCAGACGCGATTCGAGAGGGAATGGAGCGCATCCGGTTAGAGACCGTCAGTTGATCTTCGTTGTCCTGTGGAAGATAGGGTTGGGGACGATAAGCTTTCTGACCGTTCCCGATCCTTCGGGCCTTTGCCCCAGAACTGGGTTGGGTAAGAGTCGGCGGTCATTCGCTCGGGACGAGGAAAGCCGCTCTATCTTTAGCCCCGAGGCGCTCGCTGAGTGACTCCGCGATTACGCATCAACTTACCACAAACGCGTTTTCGAGGAGTAATGCCAACAATCGAACGTAAGCGGACGTCGATAAGTGACTTGCCCTGGAGCCGTCAATTCACAACTGGCGGATGATCGACTGGCTCAGTTACCCTGCCGAACCGCTGAACGCTGAACGATATCGGAAGCCCAACTAGGGCCATGTGGGCAACTAGCCCCA
>JANXQR010000868.1 GCA_025353435.1 Acidobacteriota bacterium
GGCTGAGCAGGTTGGGCAGCGCGTTGTCGGAAAGATCGAACGACACCATCCGCGGCGCAATCCACGCCGTGAGTACAAGCCCAAGCCAGCACTGCGAGACAATCACCCTCAGGAAGAACAGGGCATTGATCGCCAACACCGACGAATTTCCGCGCATGATGATCATGCGGGCCGCGGGATTGTTGGCAATATAAATGATGATCAGGTAGACGAAGACAGGAAGCATCGATAACGTGAACAAGCCCACCGTGATCTTGGACGACCACGCTTCAGCATATGCGTAGCGGGCCAGGACGCCGACGCGCGACCACAATGGGGTCACAGGGCCCGTGTAGGCGCGATACTCGTGCTTATAAACGGACAAGTTCCCCCCTTGCCGGCTCGTTTTCCATGGCCCGGAGAAAGATGTCTTCAAGAGAATCGCGGCGGCGATGGATGCGGCGAATCTGGACGTTGTGCTCCGCGGCCAGCAAATAGAGGTCCCGCGGCGCAATGCTATCCGGCATTACCAGCTTGACGCGGCCATCAGGGAAGGACGCGCACTCGCACTCCAACTGTCGAAGACCTTCGCAAAAAGCCGTGATGGCGCCCAAGGTTTCCAGCTCAATGAAGTTCCGGTGCGACCGGCGCTCTTCCTCAATGTTGCGCAACGCGGCGATCCGCCCCTGTTTGAGGATCAGCACCTCATCGCAGGTTTCATCGATATCGCGGAGCAGGTGTGACGAGATCAGCAGGCGGATGCTGCCTTCCTTGCGGATCTGCTGGATGGTTTGGATCATGCGTTGGCGAGCCATTGGATCGAGACCGTTTGTGGGTTCGTCGAGGATGAGAAGGCGCGGGCCGTGCGCAAGTGCCTGGGCCAACTTGATGAGCTGTTTCATTCCCAGCGAATAGGTGCTGATGTTGCGATACCGCACCTCGCCCAGACCTACATAGAAGAGTGCCTCGTGCGCGCGCTCCAGCGCTTCACCCCGCGGCAGACCCGCTAACTCCGCCATGTAGCGAACGAATCGCACCCCGCTCATGTTGCCGATGAACGAATCGTTTTCGGGCATGTAGCCAATGCCCTGGCGGATGCGGGCGCGCTCGCGTCGGGTGTCGAGCCCGAACACGCGGGCGGTTCCGCGCGTAGGCTCATGAAATCCAAGAAGCGTGTTGATCAGCGTGGATTTTCCCGCGCCATTTGGCCCGAGCAGCCCTATCGCGCTCCCACGCAGTTCGCCCGTCAGCCCGTTGAGAACTGTTCGCCCTCCGAGTCGCACTTCCAGGCCGTCAAGCTCAATCACGCTCATGTCATCTACTTACGTTTTGGCTGGAAGACTTGTTCCGCGAATCGAGAACCGTTCCCAGTGTCAGGAAATCGAACCCGAACAGGCGGCTGTCGCTGGCGGCCTCAATTCGGTTTTCCTTCCCCCAAGCACAAACAACAGTCGGTCTGGAATCGGCGGCTAGCTTTCGGATTGCGTTGGCCGATTCGCCGCTGAACTGGCTCAGCAGCGGTGTCAGCACCGGGCTCAGATTCTGATAGGCAATTGCGGAATAATTCTCATTCTGATCGTGAGGAAGAAGCGAACGGAAGCTACTGGAACGCGCTAGCGAATTGCCGCTCGCATGCACCTGGATTGCCTCCATCAACAGGCCACGCTCGGGCGCCACGATCATGAACCCATCTACGAA
Organism: Acidobacteriota bacterium; assembly: GCA_025353435.1. Classification (GTDB taxonomy): domain Bacteria; phylum Acidobacteriota; class Terriglobia; order Terriglobales; family Acidobacteriaceae; genus Telmatobacter. Next base: position 1,678 of record JANXQR010000868.1, read on the forward strand.
CGTGTAGTTAACCTTCACTAGCCCCGTGGAGAGGTCGCGGATGGCGTAGAAACGCTGCGACCCGACGGTACTCGGCTCAATAACAATCGGATGTTCCTTTGATCCCTGCGCTTGATCGCTCACTGCTTTAGCAAGCCGTTCGAGCGTGTTCTCCAGGAGATCCGCGTTGTTTACTTCAACGACCAGCTTCCACGACGGAGTCGGCAGCACTGGTCCATCCAGCGCCAGAAGAAAGTCGCCCCCTAGATTCGCAATCAGATCGTTGCGCACGTTGATCTGGAGCTTGGCATCCGCCTCACTCCAATTCACGGGCACGCCTTTCTGTTGGGACGCCATCTGCATAATGTCATCGGCAATCGCGGCAGGATCCTTCGAAAGCGCTGCCACTACGACGGCTGCGTTGGGGCTTACAAAGTCGAGGGATCCAATGGGCGCCGGGCTGGCCAGCCATGAGGCGACCCGTTGGCGAGCGCCGGCAAATTGCAGGTTCAGATGGTTCTCCGGCAGGCCGTTGGCTTCCCGGTGCTCGGCGATCAGGAATTGAACATCCCCAAGTCCGCTAGCCTCAAGCTGGCGCATTTTGTTCTGCGGCGTACGGTCGATCTTGCTTTCCAACATGGAGTGAAGGTTGGCCGCAAGAATAATGCCGGCGCCGCGCTCGTAGGCCGCGCCAATCTGCTTCCCAAAGTCACTTGCGGAGAATCCGCTGTCGCCCGCGTTCAACTGAGCGTTGAAAAACTTCAACGCGGCGATGCTGTTGGAAAATACGACCTCGTGCTCGCGCACCAGCACAAATCCGCCTGTTCCCGCGCTGGCAGGCTCACCGGCCGCGGCCAGTGAAGCCTCATCAAACACCACCAGGCCGCCTGTCGAAGTTGAGAATTGCCGCCGCAACTCGTCCGCAAGTCCGCTACGCTGTACCTGTGCAAGGACGACACCGCCATGATGTTCTTCTTCGCCAGTGCCTGCGATCACGATCTCATCGCCCAGGTACTGACTCACGTCGTGGATCTTCTCGACCAGCGCATTCAAGTCTTCAGTGTTATGCTTCTGGCCGCGCGCCCACCACTGCTGCAGTTCCGGACTCTGATTCAACTGATCCTGAAAGATCGCGTTGGCCTGGCTCAGGTAATCGCCAAGGTTGGGAATACTGACGAACAGTAGCGTGTTCGCGGGCACACGGCTCAAGAGACTGCTGCTGTATCGCGACTGCGGAAATGGGATCTGCGCAATGCGATGCTCTACATTCGCCAGCTGAGCCATGATCCCGATGTACTGCTGACGATCGGAACTCCACGCGAATTGGTCAGCAAGCGGCTCGGGAGCGAGGCTGTCACTCGTGGCCATCTGGTCGCCCGGATTAAGCACGGCGTGCATGCCGGAGTGCGCCACGTCGACTGATCCACGTAGCACCGCAACCCTCGACCCCTTGATTCCAGAATTCACTGAAAACACTGTTCCCGTGACTGCAACACGGCAATCCCAGGTATTGACGTATAGATGACCGGAGGTGCGATGCGCGGCTTGCACAATCAATGCGCCCTGATTGAGTGCAATGGTAGTGTTGCGTCCACGCGCATTCACGCCCAGCTTGCTGCGCTGATCCATCTCCACAATCGAGCCGTCAGCGAGACGCAAAACCGCGTGCGACTGACCTGCCGTGCGCACCTCGTCTCCTTCGCGCAGTTGAGCGCCCGCCGCGAGCTGACGATTGCTGCTGCCCGAGATCAGGTAAGCCGAACCGTCGATCGACTGCACCTCGGCCCTGACTCCCGGTGGAATTTCCCAATATGCCTTGTAAATGAAAAACACCGGGATCAGCATTGCGCAGGATAGCGCGAGGGCCCAACCCCAGGCCTGCGGGCGCACGCGCGGACGAACCGCAAGCCGCGGCGCCGCCCAGTTCACAGCCGACTCATCACGGAAGCTTCGCAAGCACGACCCGCATTCCCGCATATGCGCCTGCACCAGCAACGCGCGTCCCTCAGGCAGAGTGCCGGCACGGTACGCGCTTAGGAGCTGCTGTACGTCATCGCAGTTCCGAATCGCGCCAGCGAATGCTTCGTGATTCATCTCGATACCCAATTCGCTCGCGACTCTCGAAGCCGAGGCGGTAATGGTTTCTGAATCCGGAACATCGGACCGCAGCGCGTGTGTAGCTCTCTCGAGGAGTAACTTGTCATCCCTTTTCATCGCGTCCCTCGTTGTAACTCAATCAATCGTTTCTTCAGCTTCGATCGCGATTGATGGAGCGTCACTGCGACCACTGCCGCCGACGTTCCCATCAATTTCGCGATCTCGCGGTTGTCCAACTCTTCCAGGTAGCGAAGCGCAACCATTTCCGCAGCCCGGGGCGGAAGATCACCGATGGCGTGGCGGAGCAGCCGGCCCAATTCCCGGTTCGACGCCTCGTGTTCTGGAGAGGAGCCTGAGTTTGTGGATACCTCGCCCGCAGCGCTCTCCAGCGGCTCCAAGGCCGCAGCCTTGCGGCGCCGCAAAAGATCAAGAGCCCCGTTGATTGCCGCGCGGTAAAGATAGCTGCCCGCGTTGGCCACCTCCGGCGCCTGTGCCGTGCCGAGGCGCAAAAACACGGCCTGTGCCACATCCTCGGCATCGGCCATGGTGCCTGTAATTCGATGGGCAGCCATCAGCACGCGCCGATAATGCTCAGCGAACAGGCGGGAGAGGCAGACGCTTTGATCGAGTTCGGAAAGGCTTGCGGTAGCGGTACTCAATGATCCACGCTCTTGGCTGTTCATAGGGATGACGCCTTGATGGGGGCAATTATTAATCGCACCAACAGGAATTACGCCAAGTAGCGCACCGATGTTCCATTTAGAGGGCAGTGGGAGGCATCATTCAGTGTCATACCGAATGCGAGGACGCCAGTTGTCGCCGTGAAGAACGCCGGCTTCCCAGGTCTGAAAACTGCAGTTTGGGGGGATGATCGACAATTTGAGGAGGCGGGTGCCCGGCAATTGGCCTGGATATCCTCGGGGAGTTGCGGCATTTTTCATACCGGTGTTACTCACGGTATCCGGCACAAAAGTTGAAGCGCACTCCATGTGCGCGGTTGCCACCTCACTCGCTAAAATGATATTCAAGTTGATCATGTCCAAGTGGTCCCGTTCTGAAGGCTCAGCTCAGCCTCGCTCATTCAATCGCCGGAACTTTCTAAAAGCTGCCGGATCGGCCGCCCTCCTGCCTGCCGTTCTTCCTACCTTCGGGCAAAGTACGGGAAAGTCAGCCAACAACACCATCAATCTGGGTGTGATCGGCATGGGCTGGCAGGGGCCGGGCAACACGCAGTCCTTTTTGGCCTCACAGGACTGCCAGGTGGTGGCGGCGTGCGATATCGACGCGAATCATCTGCAGACCGCGGTCAAGATGATTAACGACAACTACGGGACGCAGGATTGCAAAGGCTACCACGATTTCCGGGAGTTGCTTGCCCGCCCCGACATCGACGCAGTGATGATCGCGGTGCCCGATCATTGGCATGAAATCGTCGCGACCGAAGCCGCACGCAATAAGAAAGATATCTACGGCGAGAAACCACTTGCGAAAACGATCGCCGAACAGCAATCCATTGTTCGCGCAGTGCAGCAGAACGGGATTATTTGGCAGATGGGCTCATGGCAGCGCTCGGTTCCGACCTTCCATAAGGCGGCAGAGATTGTCCGAAACGGGCTCATCGGCACGGTGACCCATGTGGAAGTGGGCCTGCCGGGCACCAACTCGGATTTTGATGGCGTGCAAAAGGATGCGCTGGCCAAGCTGGCTGCCCAAGGCGAGAATTTCACGAGCCTGGAGCAGATCCAGGCCGGCACTAAGGCCTATGATCTATTGGTATCCGATCCGCCTCCCGAATTGGATTACGAGACCTGGATGGGTCCATCGAAGAAGGCGCCTTACATCAGGGCGCTCTCCCATAAATCCTGGCGCTGGAATTACAACACCGGCGGCGGGGAGCTTCTGGACTGGATCGGTCATCATTGCGACATTGCGCACTGGGGCCTGGATTTCGATCACACCGGTCCATTGGAGATTGAGGGCAGCGGTGACCTGCCGCCAGGTAAAGCGGTTTGGAACACCGCACCGAAGTTCCGGTTTGAATTGAAATATCCGCAAGGCGTGACAATGACCATCGCTGGTGGTCACCCCGACATCAAGATGGGGGTCAAATGGGTTGGCACCGAAGGCTGGGTTTGGGTCGACCGGGGAGGATTTGAGGCCTCGAATCCCGCCTGGAAAGAGGGCAAGTACCTGCCCAGAGATCTGCGCAAGGTGAAGCTTTACACCTCTGCCAATCACCAGCAGAACTTTCTCGATTGCATTAGAACCCGCCAAAAAACCGTGACGCCCGTGGAAGTTGGACATAACTCGGCGCTTCCCGGACACCTTTGCCTGATATCCATGCTGACCGGAAGAAAGATCCGCTGGGACGCGAAGGAAGAGAAAATCATAGGTGACCCTGAAGCCAGTAAGCTGATGACACGCGAATACCGCGGTCCATGGAAGATGAGTTAAGGCTTTTTCGCCACAGCCGCTTTACATTGCTTTCGCCGGTCAATGGCCGAAGGCTCTTAAGACCGATGCCATTCAAGCTTGGCGTCGAACGGGGAGACATGACTGATTCAACTGAGACAAAACCGGAATCCAGCCGGAAAGTTCATTGGGATTTCACGTACGCCTACTTGGTTCTACGGGTTTGGCTCGCCGTGCGCGCCCTGTTTATAGGCATCGAGAAATATAGCTCCTATAAATCTGTCGCTATGCCGCTGATTGATCCTTCGACCGGTCAGCCGGATGCGAGCGGCGTGATGGTCAACGTAAATATCAAGACCTATGCGTTGGCCAACTACGCGGGCATTCCGGCCGCGTTCAAAGATAAGTTTGCACATGAGCCGCTGTTCCCAAAATTCGCATTGGTGGCGTTCGAGAAAATGCTTGGACCGGCATTTATTCTCACCGGCTTCATGCTCCTGATCGGGCTGGGCACTCGCCTCTCGCTCCTTGCCCAGGCATTGCTTTATATCGCCCTCACGGTGGGTTTGGTCCTTATCGATCAGCCCGACGGCGTGGCCTATCTGGGCATTCATATCGGCCTGGTTGCAGGGGCTTTGATTCTCGCCGAACACAACAGATTTGCGGTCCTCAAAAAATGGTAAATCCATTCCTTAATCGTCGCGAATTCATCGGGGCGACCACGGTCGCGGGCGCTGGTCTGTTGTTAAACGGCTGCAAATCCGAGCCTGACCAACAAACGGCTGCTGTTCACAAATCCTCGCTGAACACCATTAATATTGCCCTCGTCGGTTATGGCGAGGAAGGCAAAGTCCTGCTCGAATCCCTTCTAAATATCGAGGGCGTCAGGCTGGTGGCGCTTTGCGATATCTGGGATTACCACCTCAACGAGGGCGGGCGCTACCTGCAGAAACTCGGCAACGACGTCCGCACCTACGAAAATTATGAGGACATGCTTGCCAAGGAAAAGGACCTGCAGGCGGTTTTGATCGCAACGCCGGATTTCTGGCATGCGCCCATGACCAACACGTGCCTGAAGGCCG
>JANXQR010000336.1 GCA_025353435.1 Acidobacteriota bacterium
TGTTGTGGGACGGGGGGCCGGGGCTCCGTGCAGCATGCCCTCAACGCTGATATCCTCGTCAATATCAGGCCAATGAATCCCCTGGCCGTCGCCAAGAATTTCACAATGTTGTCGCTGCTCGGGGGTCGCCTCTGATAAACGCCATGACCAGACCAACGGTACGCTGATCGTCCGTCCGTCTACCAGATGCGCGATGATCTCATCGTCGCTGATTTCGATATTCATCACGCGAGGTTCAACGATCTTCGCCGCAGTGCTCATGCCATGCCTCCAAGATCTGGGGCAAATTGGCCTCAATGATCCGTCGAATTGCATTCAGCTCTTTGGGGAGAAACCCACTGTTTTTTACTCAAGGCAATTGGCTCCAGCCAGAACTTGCACATCAACTTTTCTCTTTGAACATAGACATGTTTTGGCTCATTGCAATCAAAGCTATAAAAGAACAAGCGGTAGGGACCAGAAATGTTTTTTTTACCGTCGGCATCGATGCCTCATTCTGTCACGTCCACCCATCTATCACCAGCAAAGAAGACGCATAAGGGGACAGCTACGTTGCCCCTGGACTCGGCTCCGATTCACGGGCTTCCCACCCTTCGGCGGTCAACACGTCAACCCACCCAGGCGAAAGGTTCATGTCGATCAGAAATTTCATCAGGATACCAGGGGAAGGTCTTTTTCATCCGATCGCCATGCCGCGTGCGTGAGGGCTTGCAAGACATCTTCCCACTCGATGTAGGGATACGCTGCCAGCACCTCCTCTATCGCCTATCCCGATGCCATCACGCCCACTACGGTACCGACAGTCATCCGCATGCCCCGAATACAGGGTTTCCCTCCCATCACCTCAGGGTCCATGGTGATGCGATCCAACTGTTTCATGATTTCCTCCATGCCTTTGGACTTTCAATACATGTCCATCGATTCATATGATTCAGTACGGCTGCGTTGCGCTGTGCGTATTGTTCATCTGTGTCGAGACTGGGCGCATTGGCCGCTTGTACTCTATGGAAGATCTCGCTATGAGGCAAGACAGAACAACGCGCTTTCTGCATGCTCCCGCTTCAG
>JANXQR010000875.1 GCA_025353435.1 Acidobacteriota bacterium
GGCCACCAGCACGCCTTGGACGGCCAGTACCAGCAATCCCGCAAAGATCCCGCTTAACATCACTGCCACCATTACGCCGGCCAGAAATCGCGCCGCATTCGGTGGATCTGTGGCAGCCACCAGCACCAGCGGCGGCAGTGCATTGGCATCAACCAGGAACCCCACGAGAAACGCGCCGATGGCCCCCACGCGCGCCAGAAACACTCGACGAGCGGGTGCAGGCAGCGTGCCCAGCACCATCACATCCAGCAGATCGGGAAAGAACAAATCCCACTCCCACACCGCCGCGATTCCCATAGCCACAAAGGCATACAGCACAAAGAACAAATGATGATTCACCTGTGCCCAGTAAGGCGGCGGACCAACGCGGGTTTGTTCCGGCGGCCAATTCGGAAACGGATGATACGTGGGCCACAGGTACATCGCCACCACAAGCGGGGGCAGCCCTGCGGCCACTGCAATCTGCACCATGCGCGTCTTCGCGTCGCCATCTGGGGACGCTGTTTCGTGATTAAAAAATCGTTCCAGAAAGTGCCGCGTCAGCAGCGACAGCTGGCTCCGCTGCGGAACCCGCACGGGCCCCATCGCCGCCTGAACGTTCAGCGACTGCACCGTAAAATCGGCACGCTGGAAAAGGCGCTGGAAGGCTTCAGGCATGGACCATCCCCATCGTCTCCACAATCTGTTGCGCGGTGGCGCGCGTGTCTTGCTGCTGCACCAGCTGCGCAAAAACGCTCTCGAGATTCGGCAGGCTCATCAGGCTTGTCAGCTCTGACGGCCGCGCGTCGGCCAGCACTCGCCCCTTGGCAATCACAATCACGCGGTTGCAAACCTGCTCCACCACTTCGAGTACATGCGAGATGTAAAGCACGGCCTTGCCTTGCGCCGCCAGCATCTCGAGAAGATCTTTGAACAGCCGCCCCGACACTACGTCGAGCCCCGAAAGCGGCTCGTCGAAGATCAGCAGCTTGGGATCGTGCAGCAGTGCCGCCGCAATCAGCACCCTCTGGCGCATGCCTTTGGAATAGGAAGAAATTGGCGTGTGCTGCCAGCCTTCCAGCGCCAGCAGCCGCAGCAGTCCGGTGGATTTGGCCTCCAGCAGCGCCTCGCCCATTCCGCGCAGCCGCCCCACCAATTGCAAATACTCGAGACCCGACAAATAGGTGTAGAGGTGCGCTTCCTCCGGCACGTAACCTAGTACTCGGCGATACCCCACCATGTCCTCGCGGATATCGCGGCCCTCGAACAGCACGTGGCCGTCATTTGCGCGCAGCATCCCCGTAATCATCTTCACTGTGGTCGACTTGCCCGCCCCGTTTGGCCCCAGAAATCCCACGATTTCTCCAGCCCCAATGCGGAAGCTCACATCCTCCACCGCCGGAATTCCCCGATAACTCCGATACAGATGATGCACCTCGAGCACGAAAGCCTCCAATCAACCCTGCCCCTATGTAGCATTCAACATACTCATAATTTTTCCCTTGTCAAGTAGCTTTCTACATAGGGTAGAATTCCGTGCATGGCCTCCGAGGCGAAGCTCTCCCATACCGCTGCCATGATCCTCCAGGCAATTCACGCCGGTTTTGTGTATGGCTTCAGCATCATGGAAATGACGGGCCTTCCCAGCGGCACCGTCTACCCCGCCATGCGCCGCCTCGAGCGAGACGAACTCATCCGCTCGCACTGGGAGAACCAGGCCATCGCCGACGCCGATCAGCGCCCGCCGCGCAAGTACTACAAAATCACCGCCGCCGGCCGCACCACCCTCGAAGCTTCCCGCAAGCGCTATCCCCTGCTCGAACGCCTCATCCCCACAGAGGAGGCCAAGTCCGTATGAATTCCTTGCCCCTTGTTGCTCGCGGGTTTCACGCATTCGACTGCAGCCTGTTGCGCGCTTGCTCACTTCTCGTCCCCGCTGCCCAGCGCCCGGAGTGGCTCCGCGAGTGGCGCAGCGAATTCTGGCACGTGCGGCGCGAGTGCCTCCCGACCTGCGGATTTTCCTGGGAAGCCGAACGCGAAGTCACCGCCTTCTGCCTGGGCGCCATCCCGGACGCGCTCTGCCTCCGCCGCCACTTCCATGTCTCCGGCGCCTCTCCCGCCCTCCACGGATCTGCCGCGCAATGCGTCCTCTGGCTCTCGGTTTTGCTCGCTATCTTCGCTGTTCTGGCTCGTCTACTTCCCGGCGTCCAGTCTCAGGTCGAATCCGCCCGCTGCCATGTCCGCCCCGGCCTGCTCCTTATTCAAGATGCCCGCTCCGACGACTCCTCCATCCCCACGATCTCTCCGACTCAATTCCGCGACTGGCGTGCCACGCGCCAGCGTTCGTTTGACGCGTTCGCCTTTTACCGCACGCAGCATGACACCGCATTCCTTCCTGGCGCACGTCCCGCACCGTGGACAGTCGTACACGCCACGCCCAACCTCTTCGCGCTTCTTGGACTTCCCGTTCAACTCGCCGCGCCCGCCGCCAACAGTCTTCCCACCATTGTCTTGAGCCATCGAGCCTGGACCCGCGACTTCCACGCCGATCCACGCATCGCTGGCCGCGTTATCCGGCTGGCCCACACCACCGCCCGCATCGCCGGCGTCATCCCGGAAGGCCCGTGGCGCCTCCCCGGCGACCCCGACGCCTG
>JANXQR010000035.1 GCA_025353435.1 Acidobacteriota bacterium
CGCTGCCTCATCGCCATGCGCGCTCGAAGTCGCTCAAGCCATCCAGCCGGAGCAGCCTGCTTCTCATCGCGCAACCGCGCCTCAAATCTCGTCATGAAATATGGATTCACCTTCGGCGCTTCCCAAGCATCCAGCACCGACATCGTCGCGCGCAACTCCTCCACCTCGCTGCGGCAACCCTCACAAGCTTCCACATGCGCCTTTAAAGTCGCAGAGGCCGCCTCCGGCTCCAGCAACAACTCCGCCAGCTTCGTCTCCATCCCCGCGCACTTGTTGTTATTCGTTTTCATCACAACCACCCCACTATTCCCTAGCCCCAAGTCCCTTACTCCCTAGTCCCTGTTCTTAAACAAATTCCTTCAGTTTGTCCCTCAGTGTCTGATACGCCCTGAACAGCAGCGACTTGGTCGCCGACTCGCTCAGCTTCAGCACCTCGCCAATCTCGCGATAATCAAGACCCTGGTACTTGTGCATCAACACCGCCGTCCGTTGCCGTTCCGGAAGGGCTATCACGTGCTTGCGGATCGCCCCCATCCGCTCATCGCGCATCAATCGCTGCTCGATGTTCGGCTCATCATCGGCTACTTCCGGTGTCATTCCCGTCTCTTCGTCCGGCGCGTCCAGATAAACATTCCGTGCCGCCCGTTCGTACTTCGTGTCCCGCGCGTTGTTGACCGCCAGGTTCGTGGCAATTCGATACAGCCACGTCGTAAACTTTGCTTCCGCCCGGTAGCTCTCCCGCGAACGGTACACCCGCAGAAAAACCTCCTGCGCCAACTCCTCAGCCACCGCCTGGTTATGCACCATCCGGTAAAGAAAATTGATCATCGGGCGGTGATACTTCGTCACCAGGTAGTTAAAACCTGCCTCATCCCCTGCCGCCACCCGTAGCATGACGGCGGCATCGCTGGCCGGATCTGTAGCCGCGGAACCCGCAACAAGCGTTCCGGCCCGCCCCTCCGGCATACCTGCCTTGGGCCGTCCAAGTCCCGGGCTGTCGAGGACCAGCGTTGCCATATCCTCTTCAACCCCGCCGTTTTCGGGATGTTGCGGGTCCTTGTCAATTTCCGTGACATAATCTTCATCATTGGGCGGATCGCCCGTCCCGCCTCCGGAATCGGCCCCCGACCCAGCCCCGGAACTGCCGCCGGAACCTCCAGTTGACCGCCCCCCAGTCGCCCCGCCAGACTTAGGTGCTGACCGCCCTCCAGCCCCATCTTCCGAGCCGCCCCCCAGCGCCCAAAAGCCCCCGGAACCAGCAAGCTGCAACCCCGGCTCTCCCATGGGAGAAAAGCCGCCCCTCTCCATCGAGAAGATCGCAGCCGCCCACCGGATTGGCTTGCTCAAATACAACATTCGTACCGAGGATATTCTCCACTTGCCATCACGCCGTTTCCGGCTTTCTCATCGCTCAATTCTCGAACGTGCATGACTTCCGATGTGTTCGGGATGTGCGCCATCCACGACCAAAGAAGGAAAAGGCCTTTAGCCCCTGAGGGAGTGACTCAGGCCACTTAAGGCCATTTCCCGTTTCCTCATCAACATTGAAAACGTCCCCGAATCCCTCGCGGATCGGCCAGCGCTCCCACGCCGGCACACACCCAACCACACCTTGGCCGCAAAGCTCCGCAAGTGTTACTCTAACCTACGGGAACCCCCTCTGGCGCACCCCGCGCCTACCCCCTTCTCAGGGGCGCTTAACTCAGCGGTAGAGTGCCACCTTCACACGGTGGAAGTCGCAGGTTCGAATCCTGCAGCGCCCACCAAATCCGCAAACTTGAGACACCCGAGCAAATCAGAGTAAATTGTCTGTAATATCCGTTCCCAGGTGTTCTGCAATGGTTGAGCCGCTTACTTGGGGGGCTCATGTTTGAGAACCGCGAGCGGACCATTTTCCGATTCATTTATCCTGTTCGCATTCAACCTTGGAGATCAGCATGGTGGGACCGTGCTTTAGGAAGAAAAACTCTGACCCGCCCGTCTGCGGTGTTCACGACGTGCCACTCGTTGAACATCACAGCTCTGAGATATCTGCTCTTTCAAAGTCTGGAGAATTCGTATTCCATGTGTGTCCGGTGAGCGGATTTGTGGTCCGCGACTCAGCAACAGACCGGCGCCCTCCTGGCTAAATACTCAGGGCCGCTGTAATGCCCACTCTGATGCCCGTGTCCACCTTTAAAGAGTTCATTCGGTAGGCCGCACTCCCTGGCCCTCCCTCATAAAGGTACCGCTTCACTCGGCAGCAGCAAGCCGTCTTCAACGCGAATGTGCCCAACTACACCAACAACGCCCAGTGTCGTGGAACCAAAGTGGCGAGCGTCGGGTACCTTACTGATTCCCGGCAAATAATATTCCGTGGTCACCTTCATAAGTTACTGATCCGGATTGATCGGACACCTTAGCAGTCAGAGCCACCATTGTTCCAATTGATGCCAACGTCATTGATCTCGCCACACAATATCTACACATAGACTCAAAAGGTAAGTACATCAAGCCGCTGCCAGCTCTACGCACGATGACTCCGCCGTATCAATCAATCTGAACACCTTGCTCACGTTCGCGATATTCGATGCGCATCGGCGAACTAAGACGCCTCGGCCCGTTCCACTCGCTTTCCTCTTGAGAGAATGTCTTGTGCAACCGATATCTACCTTCCCCGTGACCTCCATCACCGCACGTGACATAGACCGAACGGGCGATCCTATCCCTGCCACCTGTCCGGCATCTGAGGTAATTGGCCGGACGATTACCAAATAAGCTCGATTGATAACCTTGGGTTAGTAATCACTAACACTTTTCTAGCTGCAATTCCCCCAAACTAACGTTCTGTGTACTACAGTCGAACTCGTTGCTTCCAACGGTTGTAACACCCTGCACCTGGCACACACTGTCCGGCGTGGGAGCATGCGCACGAACTCGCGCACATTAAGTAACGAGTCCGACTTTCCGACCAGGAGACTTTGAAATGAAAAGGTTCTTCACTCTTACTGCAATCCTTGTACTCGCGTTGTTCGCCGCCACTGCCTCGGCCCAATTGACCGCCACTAGCGCACCTGTCCAGATGAAGGCCATCGTTCCTGAATACATCGGACTCCATGTGGCTAACACCGCTGCGGTCGTGTTCGACTACAGTCTCATGTCCGACGTCTCCAAGGACCAGTTCGTGCAGGGCTATTCAGGCATTATGATGATTGCCCCGACCGCCCCTTCCTGGAACTTGGTCTACAACCTTAGCAATCGCACCGTGACCGTCTGCGCTTATGCCACCGACTTGACCCCAACCACCGGCAGCGACATCATCCCCGCGACGTACATCAACGGGATTCCGCTTCAATCCACCACTCTTGGCGGCGGCGGTTATGTCTTCTTCGGTCAGAACAATGCCGGCTGTGGCGCGGGACCAGGTGCCTCGACCATGATTGACAAGATTACCGGTGCCAAATCCAGTTACAAAAATGAGCCCACACACATGCGTCCCGAAGGCTTCAGCATGTTGCAGATTAACGCGCATGAGGGCACCGATACAGTGCCGCTGCCCGGTACCTATCTGGGCACTCTCTACATCGTGGCCCAAGCAATCTGACTGTTACACCAACCTAACTTCGAAGAGGGTGGCTACCACCACCCTCTCCTTCTTTACAGGTGCCCCATCGTGATGAAGACTTTCGCATTCATTCTTCTCAGTATCGTCGCAGTGTCAGGACGGGCTCAGGGCATCGCTCCTCCAATAGCGGAGTACCGTGGATCCAAAGCCAGTGGAGTGTTCGAGATACAGAACACTTCAGATTCCGCCATGGCGGTCACCTTGGAAACCAAGAGTTTCGTTGTCGATGAACGTGGCGGTGTTCAATATTCGGACCTGGACAAGAATGTCCATATCAGAATGGGAGCTAGCAGCTTCATTCTCGCCCCTCGCGACACACGCATGATCTTCTACAAGGCATCATTTCCGGCCTCACCCATCAGCTTCTCCATCATCGCTACTATGACCAGGGCGGAGCAGCAGACAGGCATGCGCCTCAAATTCGTATTCCCGCACATGATCTATGTCTACCAGAAGGAGAAGCTGAAGCGCTCAGATGTGACTCTGGAGATGGCCAATGGCAAGCTGTTAATCCACAACACGAGCCAGAAGTTAGGCAGGGTTGGCGAAGTCATAGCTTCTAAGCAGGATTTAGGCGGGTTTCCTATATACCCAGCTCAGATCCGTGAAGTCCTCATTCCCGGAGCCGCTCAGGCTACAGTGAAGTTCGAGGATGGATTCAGCCTGAGCACACCGTAAGAGGAACCATGAAAGCCTTACTGGTACTGCTTTGTAGCGCTGTCATTGCCCAGAGTCAGACTTCAGTCAGCACTACAGCTGGTGGAGATCAGATCTATAACGCTTATGGAATACAAACAGCATTCACATGGCATAACCTGTCAGGCTGGACAGGAATCGGGTGTAACAACGGAGTGAAAGTGGGCGGCTATCTTAGAGTCCCTCTCCATAGAACCGAAGCCAAACAAAGCAGCGAGTCTCATCTCGATCTAGGAGATCAGATAATCTCCGCTGGTCTGGACACTGATGACTTTGGTGGCCATAGCTTCTCAGTGCGAGGAGCAGGAATCTCGCACAATACCAAGACCAGCCACAGCCAGTTATTTGGCGGCCTGCTTCTGGAAGAGAGCATGCTTCCCTATATGCATACGGGAAGCACAGTGCAGACTCCGTTGGTGGTTATGAATCTGAGTCGCCAGCTGACCAAAACACTGCAAACTCACACTCTGAACACCTTCGACGGCAAAATCACTTCCATAGAGTCCTTTAGTTGGAAGCCGACCAAGTCATGGATTCTGAGCGGTGCCGGCGGAGTAGGAGCGGGATCAGGGTACGGAGCAGTAGCCGGAGAGTATCTCCAGAAGCGAATGGATCTCCGCACCTCCTATACCGTGGCCGGATCGAAATTCCAAAGGCAGGAGACACCGTATTACAGTCAGGAAGCATTGGGACTGAATGCGAGAGCATCCTTCTCTCCCATTGATGCCGTGAACATAAACTACTCTCACGACAACTCTCGCACCAGCATTGTCGGATATCCCTCGATAACTGGAGTGAGCGATTCAGGTTCTGTATCAGCAGCCGGAGCGGGATTCACAGTGAACACATCGGCAGGTACATCGACCATAGTGGGGATGATCGGACAGACTAAGTCCGAGTCCATTTCGGTCAGCCGTGCGATTACCTCTAGATGGAGAGCGTTTGGCTCCTTCATCAACATGGATTCCCCCCTGTTCAAAGAGCAGGTCGAGATCGCAGTGAACGAGTTCAAGATCAGCTCCAGGCTAACGGTCACCCAGGACTTCAACCGAATGAACGGTCAGAACACCTTCAGCTTCGGTGGGCATTGGGTATCCAACCGTATCTCCTTGTCGGCAGAGCAGCAGACTTATATAAGCCCCATAGCAGTCGCATTGGGAGGCAAACCCATATTCCAGGCTTGGACGTTTGGCATCAGGTTGCGGATGCCGCATGGTGCCACTACCAATCTCACCACGATTGTCGATCCCACCGGCAAGGTGCAATTGGGGGGATACCTGAGCGGTCTTCGCTACAGTTCGATAGGACCCGAGCACGATGACTCTCCCTCTTTTTCGAAATACTCCGTCCAGGGAGTCGTGAATGATGAGGCCGGTAAAGGTGTTGCAGGAATTGCGATTCAAATTGGCAAGGAGACCGTCCTGTCCAATGAATCGGGTGTCTTTTACCTCGATGTTAAAAGTCGGAAGCTTGTACCAATGAGAGTGGTCAAGGAGTTGTCCGTACAGCCTCTCCGTTGGGAACTGACCTCTGCCCCTTCGGCGGCTCAGGGAACGACTGAGGATGCCGCGGTGCCGGTGCATGTGGTGGTTCAGATGACCTCTTCCCTCGTGGCTTCTGGTACGAAGTAGACTGTTCCGACTCCCGCCGGTCCGCCGCGATAATTGCCGCCGCAATCACCAAGGTCGACGCGACCCGCTCGCGCGGTAGCTCCCCTTCCACACGCACGATTTCTGCCTCTTCGCGTGCAACCGGGTCCCCAGCGGCGGGTCTTGGTAGTTGGGGTGGTCTACCGCGCGCCGCACCACCCCCCAATCGCCCCGCCATCTTTGTCCGCACACCGGGCCAAAATTACTTGCAAACCTCACTCGGCTGCGGCAATGCGATCCAGAATCAGTCTGCGTTCAGCCCCAGACCTCGCGGGCGGTGTCGACGACCAGTTGCAGTTTGGCCCATTGCTCGTCTTCCGTTAGCAGGTTGCCCTCCATCGTAGAAGCAAAGCCGCATTGAGGACTGATAGCGAGTTGCTCAAGCGGAAGGAACCGGGATGCCTCATCGATTCGTCGCAACAGATCTTCCTTGCGTTCCAACGCAGGTCGCTTGGTGCTGACCAGTCCAAGCACCACGACTTTCCCTTTCGGCACATGGCGCAGTGGTTCGAAGTTGCCTGATCGCTCGTCGTCGTATTCGAGCAAGAATCGATCGACTGCAAGTTCCTGGAAAAAGCGTTCAGCGATGGCATCATAGCCCCCTTCGGCGTACCAATGACTGCGGTTGTTGCCGCGGCACAGATGGATGGCCACAGTAACGCCAGGTTGTTTTGCCGCAGCAAAACAGTCGTTGTCGGCATTAAGTGATGCGGTAAGCATTTGTGCAGGATCCACGCGCAGCTCCTTTTCCATCCAGGCGGTCCACTTGGGATCGAGGTAGTAGCTGTAGCGAGGCGCATCGATCTGTAGATAGGAGATGCCACTAGTGGCGAGAGTCCTAATGTCCTCGGACATGATTTCGGTGATGGCCTGGAGCAATGCATAAGGATCTTGGTAGACTGCGTCCGTGATGCCGTATTTGAAAGAAATGGCCGGGAACTGCGTTGCGCTGGGGAGTGTGATTTTTATTGGCCCCGGAGCGTTCTCTTTGAGAAAAGCCAGCTCGCTTCCGGTAAGGGGTTGACGCTGTTCCAGCTTCGATGTAACGATGCCATTGATACTGCTGACTGTGGCGGGAACGTGTTGCGCCTTCTCGTCATCGTCCTTCCATTTGCGCGGCACGGCATCGCCAAAGTCGAAGCCTTCGACCGCGTCGGTGAAATCACTCATGAAGTTGCTGCGTCGCAGCTCCCCGTCGGTGACGATGTCGAGCCCGATCTCTTTTTGACGCTCCAGGACCCTTAGGACATTCCGATCTTCGATGGCCGTGAGTTGGGAACGGCCGATCTGCGAGTTACGAGCATGGAGTAGCTCCGATGGACGAAGCAAGCTTCCGACATGATCAGCGCGAATTTGGGAGGTCATCTTCGAGTCCTTTCTAAATGCGGCTTGTGGCGAGCGCGAGCTCAGATGAGAATGTTGCGCAGGGTTCGAGCCCCTTCCTGCAGTGCGGGTAGGCAGCGATGCATAAGTGTCGCGCGATCGACGCGAGAAATGTGAGTTCCTATGTTTATGGCCGCAACAGACCGGTTTCCGCGCGTTGAAACCGGAACCGCAATGGATCGCAAGCCTGATTCAAGCTCCTCGTCGACGACCGCATAGCCGTCTTTTCGCGCTTGTAAAATTGCCTTCTTGATTTGCGAGATGCGGGTGAGGGTTTTCGGAGTGTAGGCCCGCGGCTTGAGATCGCGCAGGTACGCGGCGAGTTCCTCGTCGGGCAATGCGGCGAGCAGGACGCGCCCCATTGACGTGCAATAGGCAGGCAGGCGGCTACCCACGGAAAGACCGGCGGCGAGAACTCGGCTGGCAGCGGAACGGACAACGTACACAATCTGCCCGCCGTCGAGCATGCTCATTGACGACGACTCATGCAGTTGCTCTGTGATGTGCTCGAGGACGGGTCGCGCAGCTTCCACAACTGATGACGACGAGAGGTAGGAGAAGCCAAGGCGCAGCACCTGGGTCTTGAGCCAATGGACCTGCCGCCTCCGCTCGACGTAGCCGAGCAGTTCGAGGGTCAGCAGAATTCGTCGGATGGATGCGCGGGAGAGGCCCGTGGATTGGGAGATCTCGATAGTGGTGCGCCCGTCTCGATGCCCCTCGAAGCTTTCGATGACGCGAAGCCCGCGAGCGAGAGAAAGGACAAAATCGGGGTTTCCCGCCTGGGAGGTGAACTCGTTGGCGACGGTATCGGGTATGGCTGCGGGTGAGGATTTGGCCGGGCTCATCGGGGGATCTTTCGAGGAATTTCTGGGTAATTCCTCGGTGGGCGATTATCGCACAACTTGTACAAGATTGGCCATCCGGGTAATAATGCGGCGGTCACTACAAGGAGGGTGGATGGCGGACTGGCTCACGTTAGCAGAAGCGATCGCTGCGCACGTCCACGACGGCGACAGCATTGCAATGGAGGGGTTTACCCACCTTATTCCGTTT
Organism: Acidobacteriota bacterium; assembly: GCA_025353435.1. GTDB lineage: Bacteria > Acidobacteriota > Terriglobia > Terriglobales > Acidobacteriaceae > Telmatobacter. The sequence goes on from JANXQR010000035.1 coordinate 8,386, forward strand.
GCTGCCGGCCACGAGATCATCCGTCAGGGTCGCCGAAATCTCTCCCTGGTCCGCATGACACCAGATCTGATCTACGATCAGCTGATCGGGGCCGGATGCGCGACAAAGCTAACTTTCTCTTGGGGAGGCAACCCGGGCGTCGGGTCATTGCACCGCTTTAGGGACGCCGTGGAAAATAACTGGCCGGGTCCACTCGAGATCGAAGAGCGCAGTCATAGTGATTTAGCCAATGCTTATGTTGCGGGCGCTGCAAACCTTCCGTTCGCGGTTCT
>JANXQR010000055.1 GCA_025353435.1 Acidobacteriota bacterium
GTGCCGCGGCGAAGCGAAATCACTAAACCCCTTGTGCAGCACGGGTCTCACGACCTTCGTAAGCAATGAAGGGCCTCTAGTTCTATCTAGGTAATTCCAGTTGAGCCGCCTGATTTGAGCAGAGCGAATTGAACCTTCATAATCCGAAAGTGAATGCGGAGCCATCTGACCGCGACAATGCTAGACTCACTTATACCTTGGTTTCAACAGTACAAAAAGAGATAAATGCCGACAGAGCTTTCCGGGTGCGCAAGTCCACTGAGTCTTTTGAGAGACCGACTGGCGTGTGACCCAGTGTTAGAGCTCTTGTCAACCTCACGATCGTAAGTGAGCGCTCCTCTTGTCAACACTGTTGCCCTGAAAAGTGATCGACGAGTGATTTCGATTTGCGCGGACGCATGTTCCGTGCCAGGAGGTTACGTTGGCAATACAAACAGACGAAGAGGTATCCGTTGCCTTCGCAGCAATTCAAGAAGCAGAACGTTGCCGGCTGGAAGCACACGCGATTATCACCAAGAACCCACAACGCCATTCGACACTGATCGGTCAGCCCTCAGGATGGTGCGTGGTAACGGAGAAAGGATTCTGGAAGAGGTCATTTCATGGCCAGCACGAACAAAGCCTTCTTCGTGACAGTCTCCAAAACGGGCATAAGGTAATTCTCATCGTCGGAATCGTCGCAGACCCCCGGGTCTCATTGACGCCGGGTAACCACGTGGCTGTGGTGTGTGTCGATGAGGCGTGCAAGTTGCCTCACGAGAAACTGGCAATGGTAACTGCGCACGCCAAGATGCACGCCACGTCATGGGTCTATCTCTAGAGTGAACGGGGCCTTAGGTTTTGCCTAAGGTGCCCCGTTCGACTTGGCCCGCTACTGGATGCCGGGATGACCATCGAAACGCGGGAGGTCAATTCGAGTTACCCGCACGGTACCTGTGTCCCTTGTGCTGAAAACGACGATGTTATCGACAATGACAATTCCGGGATCAAAGCTGGATGCTCCCACAAGTGACACTTTCCCCAACCACACACAACGATACCCTTTGGAACCGCCAATGAATCTACACAGCATGCACCCCGTTAAGAAATCGGCATCGTCCGCGACCCGTGAGCTGATTTCTGTTCCCAATCGAGCCGCGGCGGAGTCTCGCAACGATCATAGCTACATTTTCGTTTTCGACAGTTATGGACGCGAGATGTCCATCACCAACACTGGCTCCCTACCTGGCGCAATCAAGTCGAGCTGGAATGATCCGGACCAACTTTACGGACTCCTGCTCATAGCGTTACAGGACGGTTTTCTTGTCGACATCCTTGACGCTGCAGTTCACCTGTATCGCACAGACCACGTTCCATCGCGGGGAGCCGCCGTTTATGGGGTCTTTCTGGTGAAGAGCGGGAGACTTGACGAGGCAGAAAGGGTCTTCCACTCCTACCTGAGAGCCCACGGCCACGCCGCCACAATTCTCACCAACCTCGCCAAAGTTCAGCTCGCCCGCAATCAAGTGCTGGAGTCGGAGCGGACGGTCTGGGAAGCGTTGGAGATTGACCCCAATACAGAGATCGCTTTTGGCCGACGCCGCGCGATTCAACGGGAACTTGGCGGAGAATTTGCCGAGACTTGTGAACTCGAGCGTATTGCCGCATTGCCTGGAAGTTGGCGCGCACAAATGTGGTTAGCGCGCGCAGCGCTTAGTTCCCATGACTTTGAAAAGGCATTTTTACTTTACCGCCAGGGATTGAATCATGCAGAATGGCCCGTCCCAGTAGATTTGTTGATGCAGATGACCGGGGATCTTGAGGATTGCGGCCAACTTGCTGAGCTTCTGAAATTAGCCGAACCGGAGTTTGTTCCTCAGCGGCACGGACTCCTTGTTGGAAACAACCTCATCAAGGCGCATCTCGATCTAGCGCAAATCGATGCGGCTTCTCGGATTCTTGAACAGCTTTGCGAGCTTCATCGACCCGACTGGAAGGAGCAACTTAACCTCTGGGATACCGCCATCGCCAAGGCTCGGTAGTGCAGAGCGCCGTCGGCCCCACTGCTCCAAAAGAGTCTACGATTCTCCTTTTCGAAGAGCCAGTTTCGCTGAACCCGTAGTCTCCTGCCAATTTGCACTTTCCACGCGCCCGCAAACAAGGGATGCTGATCTCAATATTCTCGGAGGGAACGTGTCTATACCAAGAGAAACCGATGTGCCGCTACTGCAACTCGTCGATACAATAGGGGGCTGAGCCGTTACCTCAATAGTAAGCGTCCGGCGAGTCCCTCTTGACCGGAGGTAGAGTGTGTCATCAAGTGTCCGCTTGTTTTTTAGCGGACACCTGATGAGTGTGTCTTAGGCAGCTTTGGAAGCGTTGTTTTGGAG
>JANXQR010000078.1 GCA_025353435.1 Acidobacteriota bacterium
GAAATGCAAGATATTTTCCATCCGGCGAAAGCTGGGCCGCGGCAATATCCGGATTCCCGAAGATGAGTTCGCGATCGATCAGCGGAGGAATTCCACCGAGCGCCGGTCTTCCGTCCGCCTTCTTCTCCTGCGCGTTCACAAACCCCATAAGGAACAACACACAAAGCAACCCATGAAGGAATTTCTTCATAAAGCGAACTCGCCTTTCCATGAACTTCAAGAGCGATTGAATCAGCACCTTCGAGACAGGGCAATTCTCCTACCTCCCTGTCCCCGTTGCAAGTTCGACAACCGGCATCGGCCCCGCAATGATCCACGCTGTCTCCTGCTCACATCTTCACAATCAATCGAATTCCAATAGACACTTCATGTTAGGTTGATGCCAGAGGAATTCATGCACACGGCTGCCCGCCTCCTTATCGCGATCTCCGGTCTTCTCATTGCCATGGGCGGCCTCTACGACCTACTTGCGCCCCGTCTGCCTCTGAATCTCCTCGCCATCTGCGGGGTCAATCACCGCGCTCAAAGTCTCGTCCGCGAACTGCTCCGCGCCCTCGGCGGAGCGCTCATCGCAATCGGAAGCTCAGTCTGCGCTATCGCCATCGCCGCGGGTCCTGTCCTGACCAGTTTCGAACTCGTTCTGATTCTCCTCCTCGTGCTCCCCGCAGAAGGCGTCAACGCCCTCGCCATGCATCGAGTTGGCTCCCCCTGGCGATTCCCCGCCGCGTTCGCTGTATTGACCCTGATAGGCGCATTGCTTGCATGGGCATCTGCGTAGCGGCTATTTACATCGAAAAACACCCCCGAGACCCGCGATAAAAAATATTCCAATCCAAACTCCCATCCTCCACGTACTGGAATTGAACGCCATATCCCTATCTATACGGGCGTTCAGGAGGATTCCCCCGTGGATCATCTCGATGCGGTCAAGAGAAATCGCTTGTCTCGCCGCAATTTTCTATCTGGACTCGGTTGCAGCGCCGGCGCAGTTGCCGCTATTGCAACCACCGGATGCGGCGGTAGTTACAAATCTCCAACCCCCACCCCTACACCCAATCCCACCATTACCGATGCGGACATTCTCAATTTCGCATTGAACCTTGAGTATCTCGAAGCTGAGTTCTACCTCCGCGCAGTTTCCGGCACTGGGCTATCAAGCACTGACGCCGGATCAGGCGCCGGAACCGTCACCGGCGGTACCCAGGTGACTTTTACCACTCCCGCCATTCAGCAGTACGCCATGGAAATCGCCAACGATGAGTTGGCGCACGTCCGCTTCCTGCGCAAGGCTCTCGGAAGCGCGGCTGTCTCGCGCCCCAACATCGACCTTATGACCAGTTTCAATGCCGCGGCCATGGCTGCCGGCATCGGTGCATCTTTCAACCCGTTTGCTGACGAGAACAGCTTCCTCGTTGGCGCATTCGTGTTTGAGGATGTGGGCGTCACCGCGTACCACGGAGCCGCCGGACTGCTCACCCAAACCGCCAACCTCGGTGCGGCCGCCTCCATCATGGCCGTCGAAGCCTACCACGCCGGCGAGATTCGCACCCTCATCGCCGAACTCGGCGGCGCGTACGTCACCTATGCGAATCAGATTTCCGCGCTCCGAGCCGCAGCTGGCGGGGGCAGAGAGACATCCATCTCCGGAAGCACCATCGTGGCCGCTGACACCAGCACCATCGCCTACGACCGCACCACCGACCAGGTGCTGCACATCGTTTATCTCAACGCCGCCGCAGGCGTCGTCAAGAGTGGTGGCTTCTTCCCCAACGGCCTCAACGGCACCATCACAGCTTCGGCTTCGTAAAGGAGATGCACAATGATCCTCATAGACGATCCCAACATCGCAGATCATCGGCAGCTCAATCGAAGAGCCGCCCTATTAGTTGGCGGTGCCACGCTCGCGGGCCTCGCCCTCTCAAAGAGTGCGCTTGCCCAAGCTGCCGCTGCCGTTACTGACACCGATATCCTCAACTTCGCGCTCAACCTCGAATATCTCGAAGCCCAGTTCTATACCCTGGCCGCTACTGGCAAGACCATTGACCAGGTGGGCATCGGCATTACCGGCCCTAGTGGAGCCGCCGGTGGCACCGTAACCGTCAAGTCGAACCCGATGGTCTCCTTCACCACGCCGCTCCTCCAGCAGTTCGCAGCTGAGTTAGCAACTGAAGAACAGAACCACGTGACATTTCTGCGAACGGCTCTCGGAGCAAGTGCCGTAGCCATGCCCAATATCGACCTGCTAAACAGCTTCAACGCTCTCGCACTGGCGGCAGGGCTCGGCGCGACCTTTGATCCATTCGCCAGCGAAACCAACTTCCTGCTAGGCGCCTTCATCTTTGAAGACGTCGGCGTCACCGCCTATCTCGGAGCTGCGGGACTCATCAGCAACAAAACTTATCTCGACAAGGCAGCGGGAATCCTGGCCGTTGAAGCCTACCACGCGGGCAGCATCCGCACTCGGATCTTCCAGGCGGGCGCAGGAGCGCAAGCAGCGGCAAGCAAGATTGCCGCAACGCGCGCCCTGCTCGACGGCACCGGCAACGATGACATCGGCGTCGGCATATCCGCCGGTGCAGCCACCATCGTCGATGCCGACCAAAACGCCCTGGCCTTCAGTCGAACCACCTCGCAGGTCCTAAAGATCGTATACGGCGGTGGGTCCGCGAGTGGTGCCTTCTACCCCAACGGGTTGAACGGCACCATTAAATAAATCAATATTCCTGATGGCAATTTGGGGCTGGAGACTCACATCTCCAGTCCCTTTTTTTGCCTGCTTGAAACTCTCCCTAAACATAGTTTGAAAATCGCCCTCGCACCCCATTTCCAACTCCTGCGGAGCATGCCCCATGCAATACAATTAGTTGGCTGTCGATTCCCACCCGGTGCCCGAGCCCTCATCCAATCCGATAGTGCCTGCCGCGCGTTCTAATCATGAGAGCGGGCGCGGTTCAATGCACCCGTCGTCGGAGGACGATAAGAATTTGCTCGAACGCGTACTAGCCCGGGAACAAACCGCGATGGCCGATCTATTCGATCGCTACAGCGGGATGGCCTTTTCCGTCGCCATGCGCGTCGTTAACGACTCTGCCCAGGCTGAAGATGTCATGCAGGACGTTTTCTTCCAGCTCTGGCAGAATCCAAAATCATTCGTTTCCGATCGCGGTTCCCTGGGTGCCTGGCTAGCTGTCGTCGTGCGCAATCGCGCCATCGACGTCATTCGGCGCAGAAAGCCCTCGGACTCCGTCGAAGATGTCGTGTTGCCAGCCTCAACAAACGTGGCGGCGGAAGTGGAACACCGCACCATGATCGAGCAGGTGCGGAAAGTAATGAAAGATTTGCCCCCGGAGCAAAGGGAAAGTGTGGAATTGGCCTTCTTTGAAGGCTTAACGCACCAGGAGATTGCAGAAAAGAAGGGTGAGCCCCTCGGTACCGTCAAGACACGCATACGGGCCGCGCTCATCACCGTACGAAAGGCGTTTCAAACATGACAGACGGCAGGCACATTTCGCAGGAGGATCTCGCGCTGTACGCAATGCAGGCGCTCTCCCTCGAGGAGTCCGCGCCGATCCGCGTCCATCTCGCGGAGTGCTCCGTCTGCCGCGATGAAGTGGCTGCGCTCTCCGGCGACCTCGCGCTCGTCGCCATGAGCGTCGAGCAGCACCCTGTGCCTGAAGGCGCCCGTCAGCGCTTCCTCAATCGCGTCGCCGCAGATGCCGCGCCCTCGAAACCTGCTCCAAAATCCACCATCATTCCAATCGACACGCCACGTCCCGCACGCCGAGTCGCCACGTGGATCCCCTGGGCCGCAGTCGCCGCCATGATCCTCGTCTCCGTCGCGTTCCAGTGGAAGATCACCTCCCTCAACAAGGAGCTTGATCTGCAGTCAGCGCAAATCGCCGACCAGACCGCCGCCAACGCCCGTGCCCGCGAAGTCCTCGACCTGCTCTCCGCACCCGCCGCGCAGCGCGTCCTGCTCGCTTCTTCCAAGACGCCGCCAGCCCCGACCGCTCGTGCCGTCTATCTGCCCTCGCGCGGAGCCCTCATCCTGCAGGCCAGCAATCTGGCCGCCATCCCGTCAGATAAGACTTACGAGTTGTGGGTGATTCCCGCCACCGGCGCACCCAT
>JANXQR010000134.1 GCA_025353435.1 Acidobacteriota bacterium
TGCTAAACAGAGAGGAGACGCCGAAGCTTCAGGTTGCTTCGGTAAGAATATTATGGCCAATCTGACACCTAGGACTCCCAACGCGATCGCCCGCGGCAGATTATCTGCCAACAATTCATGCAGCCCACACCAAAATGCAGAAGCCTACAACCGCTCCTCACTGGCTCTCGACCTGGATTCGGCGCATGCGATGACACGACCTATTTCGCTTGTGTTCGAGTTGCCAGGCGTTCGATCGAGGGTGTCGCCTGAAGGGCCTCTCTGGGCAGGCGTTGATCCCTTCCAGTACAAGCGCTCGAAAGCTTCTAATATCGTCTCCTTCATTGCGCATGCGGTAATCATCAGTGCGGTACTGTGGTTGGGACTTCGAGCTCCTGTCGTGATCCCGTCGAACACAATCGTCACGCACGTCAATTTCACTCTCTACGCACCTCCGCCCCCACCCAAAATCCTTCCGGTTGCACCGGCGCAAGGCGGCGGCGGCGGCGGCGGGGCGCATCAGATTGTCGAGCCTACGAAGGGGCGTCCACCCGTTGTGGCGAAGCTGCCGCCGCCTTTGGCGCCGCAGATCATCAGAGTCGATCGGCCTAAGCTGGCGGCCGAGCCAACCATGCAAGTGAAACTGCCGGACAGCACCAATCTCCCTACTCTCGGACTGTCGCAGTCACCCCAAATCATGCTCGCATCGCAAGGCCGAGGGAGCGGCTCAGGATTCGGCTCGGGTCTAGGTGGTGGCCTCGGCTCTGGCCGAGGTATCGGCGCCGGACCGGGGAGCGGCGGAGGGTTCGGCGGAGGCCTGATGAGCGTGGGCGGCGGCGTGAGTGCTCCTGTCGTTCTCCATTCCATTGAGCCGGAGTTTACGCCGGAAGCCCGGGCGGCGAATTTTCAAGGTAGCGTCTCTATTCAGCTCATTGTGGATAGCCAGGGAAATCCGCAGAACGTCCATGTGCTTGGTCATCTCGGCATGGGCCTGGATGAAAAGGCTGTTGAAGCTGTGAGGCAATATCGATTCAAGCCTGCGATGTACCAAGGACATCCTGTTGCGGTGCAGATAGCGATTAATGTGGCATTTCATCTTTATTGATTTGTGTTGGGAGTAGCCTGCATCTCCCGCCACGAAGGAATTAGGTCAAACCGTCTGCAACGCGCGAAGATATATGTGCGCTTCTCAGTTCCAACGTCGACAGGATAAGCCGCTAGGTTGTAGCGCGCGATCCTTCTAAACTGAGAACTTGTTGAAATAGGTGCACGATCTACTTCGGATCTGAGTGACTGGAGTTTGCTCAGCGGTTTCCAGACTTGCTCGCCTTAAGTCCAGACGCGCGTCAAACCCGAACGCGACCGAGCGCTCGACCATCGGCCTGGGAAGAAATACCACTGATGGCAATTTACGTTGCGTGCAGGGCCGTTAATTATTGGTCGATCGGAACATGCGCCAGCTAGGCCGCTAGATTTAATCATTGATGCTGGAGCCTTCGGAGTGTATCGACCGCGCAGATAGCCCCAGTGGGCTGCTCCTCGTGCTTAAAATACGCGAAGACCTCGCCCTCGGCAGACTGCCGGCGAAGGGTTTTCTCAATCACGTCGAGCTGCGCTTCAGAGTATTCACTCTTGCGGAACCGGTAGCACTTGAAGGGAGCGGTCACAACATCCGGCGTCTCCAGATCTTCGCTCTGGGCAACGCAGAGCGCGACACAATGATGCCGCAGTACGGCGTACACTTCATCGCAAAACCATGTGCTGTGCCGAAATTCGAAAGCCATCCGCAGCCCACACTTATTCGCATCCACAAGGAAGGAGTCGAGGCGAGGCACGTCGGCCTTGAAATTGGGCGGAAGCTGGAAGAGCACCACACCCATCCGTCCAGCAGCCACGACCGGAGCGAGTGCACGCGACAAGGCGGCGACTGTGTCTGAACAACCCCTGAGTCGAAGGACGTGAGTGAGCCGTTGCGGCGCTTTAAACGAAAAGCGAAAGCCGGCACCGCTCGCGGCCAGCCAGCCAGTAAGCATGTTCTCGGTCGGCAGCTGGCGGAAGGTGTAGTTCACTTCGACCGAGTTCAATTGAGTTGCGTAGTATTCCAGAAACTTCTTTTGAGGAACCGCTTGAGGATAGAATCCCGGCTTCCAGCTCGAATACGCCCACCCGGAGGTACCAATGAAGGCTTGGCCCCGCAGATCTCCCGCTGCTTCTGCAAGCCTTGGAAGTCGCGAAATCTCGCGATCGGCAGCCTTTTTGGGGGACATTCGCGTTCTCGCATCCACGACTAACACCACCGTTCCCGTGTGTGAAAAAAAAGAGCCGCAAAAGCGCCTCGGCTCCTTTGGGAAGGCCAAGGGATCTAACATTAAGATCCCGTCAGCAGTCCATGACTCGCGGAAAACAGGCTACCACAAATGTCACAATCGCCATGAATTCCGCGTTGGCGTAATTAGGGCGCAACTAATCTTAAAGGGCCGCTGAATGTACCCCGTTGACCGGTTCTCGTCACCCAAACGACGCTGGTTTATCTGTAATCAATAATCGAGATGGAATCTTGTGATCAAATCCAGCCCCTGCAACCAATCACAACAACAACTCGACGTTCATTCTCAGATTGAACCCCCGCTACCGGTTGCGCAGGGTTGCAGTTTGGTGCGCCTCTTTCACTTCGCAAGTTCTCGCTCGCGCAGCCAAGTGAAGATAACCGGGGTAACGACGAGCACGTGAATCAATGAGCTCACCATTCCACCCAGCACCGGCGCAGCGAGCGGCTTCATAAACTCGGCTCCGGTGCGTGTGGACCAAAGAAGTGGCAACAAGCCGGCGACTACCGTTGCAACCGTCATGACTTTGGGACGGAGCCGCAGCAATGCGCCTTCAATCACCGCTTCACGCAAGCCCAGTGGTGTGAGACGGCCATCGAGCGCCGTGCGTCGGGCGACAGCCTCTTCGAGGTAGATAACCATCACAACACCAGTCTGCACCGCAGTGCCGAAGAGCGCGATGAAGCCAACCCACACTGCAACTGAGAAGTTGAGGCCCAGAGCTTTGACGAGGAAGACGCCGCCGGTAAGCGCGAAGGGCACAGCCAACAAAACGTGCGCGGCCTCCTTCACGGAGCCATAGGTGCGATAGAGCAACACAAAAATGACGATGAGGACCAGCGGAATAACAAGCTCCAGGCGCTTCCTGGCGCTGATCTGGTTTTCATATTGGCCGCTCCACTCAATGTAGTAACCCTGCGGCATCTTTACCTGCGCGGTTACTGCCTGTTGAGCCTGCTCCACAAAACCGCCGACGTCGCGCCCCCGCACGTTGAGAAGTACCGCCCCCCGAAGGAGACCATTCTCACTCGATATCATCGAGGGCCCCATCGCTGTCTTGAGTGTCACCACTTTGTTGAGCGGCACCTGCGCGCCATTGCTTCCCGTCACCAGCACATCGCCCAGTTGCTGCGGATTCTCACGGAAGTCGCGGGCATAGCGAACACGCACCGGGAAACGCTGACGTCCCTCGATAGTTGTGGTCAGATTCTTGCCGCCTATTGCTGTTTCAATCACGTCTTCGACGTCGGCCACATTGAGCCCGTAGCGATCCGCCGCCGCTCGATCGACGGTCATCTCGAGGTAAGGCGAACCCGTGGTGCGCTCTGCATACAGGTCAACAGCGCCTGGAATCTTGCGCACCACCTCCTTGATCTCGTCCGATTTCTGCTCGATCACGGTGAGGTCGGGCCCGAAGACCTTGATGCCTACCTGAGTGCGGATTCCGGTCGAGAGCATGTCGATGCGGTTGCGAATTGGTTGTGTCCAGATATTCGTTACGCCAGGAATTTGCAGCTTTTCGTCGAGTCGCGCAAGAATTCCGTCCTTGGTGAGTCCCTTGGGCAACTGTGAGGCGGGCTTGAGCGTGATGGTGGTCTCGCTCATGTTCACAGGCGCCGGATCTGTGGACGTCTCCGCTCTGCCCACTTTGCCGACAACCATGGCTACGGCGGGATCTGCGGCGATGATTTCGTCCTGCTGACGAAGAATCTCTGTGGCCGCAGTCAGCGAGATCCGAGGATCGGTAATAGGCATGAAAACCGCCGTCTCTTCATTCAGCGGTGGCATGAACTCCGAGCCAATGGTTGTGGCCGTGTAAATGGCTACGCAGAAAAGTGCAAGGGCCGCAATGAGCGTGATTACCCGATGGCGCAAAGCCCAACTCAACACGGGTCGATAGATTGCACGCAGCACGCGCATAACGGGATTATCTTCCTCGCGGTGAAGCTTGCCGCGAATAAGGAAGCTGCACAATACCGGAACGAGCGTAATGGCGAGAATGGTGGAACCGACCATTGCAAAAGTTTTTGTAAAGGCCAGCGGATGAAACATCTTGCCTTCCATTCCGGTGAGCGCAAAGACCGGGATGAAGGCCAGAATGATAATGATCATCGCGAATGATATGGGTCGGCCGACAAGACGCGCTGCTTTGAGTGTAATTTCGCCGATGTGTTCGCGATAATTGCCGTGCTCCTCCTCGTATTGTTCTGCCTGGCGAATCACGTTTTCGGTCATGACAATTCCGGCATCGACGAGCACGCCGATGGCGATGGCGATGCCGCCCAGCGACATGATGTTCGATGAGATGCCTGCACCTTTCATGAAAAGGAACGCGCCCAGAACAGCGAGTGGTAATGGGATGGTGACCACCAGAATGCTGCGGAAATGCCACAGGAACAGGACATGCGCCAGCGTCACCAGGATTAGTTCTTCGATCAGTGCATGCCGCAACGTATCGACTGCGTGGTCAATCAGGACACTGCGATCGTAGAACGGCACGATCTTTACGCCTGCGGGGAGCCCAGGCTCAATCTCGCCGATCTTCCGCTTGACCGCGCTGATGACCTCGCGAGCGTTGGCTCCGTAGCGGATAATGACCACCCCACCTACGGCTTCTTTTCCGGCTTTGTCGAGCACGCCGCGCCGGAATTCGGGCCCTAACTGGACGCCGGCGACATTCCCCAACGTCACCGGCGTTCCGTTATATGCGCCCAGCGAGATGTCTTCAATGTCTTTCAACCCACGGAGCAGCCCGATGCCGCGCACGATCTCTTCAGTGCTTCCGGCTTCGACCACTTTGGCGCCCACGTTGTTGTTGCTTCGCTCTACGGCAGTGACCACGTCGCGCAACGGGATGTTATATGCACGCAGTTTCATGGGGTCCAAATCTATCTGGTATTGCCGCACGAACCCGCCGACGCTGGCCACTTCGGCTACTCCGGGCACCGAATTCAACTGGTATTTGACGAACCAGTCCTGAATGGAATGAAGCGTTCCGCTGTCGTACGGCCCCTCGACCGTATACCAGAACACCTGGCCCACTCCCGTTGCATCAGGCCCCATCATCGGCGTCACACCCGCGGGAAGGAAGCTTCCCGCCGAGCTTAGCCGCTCGAGAACACGAGTTCGTGCAAAGTAAACGTCGACTGAGTCTTCGAAGATCACATTGACCATCGAGAATCCGAAGGCCGAGGCCGACCGCACTGTGCGCACATGCGGAAGGCCTTGCAAGTTGACGGTAAGCGGGTAAGTGATCTGGTCTTCGACCTCTTGCGGGCTGCGGCCCTGCCAGTCGGTGAACACAATCACCTGGTTTTCGCTCAAGTCCGGGATGGCGTCGATCGGGGTATGCAACAGCGCCCAGTAGCCCCACACCGCGATTGCGGCATAGGTGGCCAAGATCAGCCAGCGGTTCTTCATTGAGAATTCAATTATGCGGTTAATCATCTCGGCTCCTACCGGGCGCCCATGTGTGTGTGGAAGGTCGCAATCGTGGCACCGTTTTTGCGCGCCTCCACGATGACGTTCCACGTGCCCGCCATCCCCGGATGGCCCTTGCCGAAATACACTGCGCGGTCGGCTGCCCATTGGAGAGCGATAGTGCTCTTCATCTCCGGCATGCTCATTGACGGCATCGCGGGCATCATGAAGGTAAGCGTCACCTGGGCATCGGCAATGGGCTTTCCATCGGCACCGATCACCTTTACCTCGAACGCGTTGTCAATGCTTGCTTTCATCGGATCGGGGTCTGCGTGCAGTTCGATACTGGCCTGGGCCGTGTGCTGGTTGTTGGCCGCCGAAGAAGCACCCGCACCCTGGGCCGGTTGAGCAGCCGTAAACTCCTTCGATCCTCCGTAGAGGCCGGACATTCCCGCACTCAGGTGAGCTTGCGAATCGATAAGGAAATTGCCGTTCAGCACTACCTTGTCGCCGGTCGTAAGTCCGGTTGTGACCGGAAAGAGATCTTCAGAAGGAGCGCCCACAGTTACCTCGCGCGCTTCAAAGACGCCGTTGGGCCGCGCCACGTAGACAATCTTGCGGGTCCCCGTATCCAGCACCGCCGAGCGCGGAATGACAACAGAAGCCTGGACCGCTCGGCTGACGAACGTTGCATTCACAAACATGCCTGGGAGCAATCGCATCCCCGGATTCGACACATGCACATGTACGGGTACCGTCCGCGTCTGCGCGTTTGCCGATGGCTCGATGAAGTCCACGTGACCGTGCAGCTTCTGGTTAGGTAGCGATTCGCCGGTAATCTCCACTGTCTGGCCAGGATGGATTTGGGGGAGTTGATCCTCATAGACGTCGGCCTTGATCCAAACCTGGCTGAGATCGGCTACTGTGAACAGCGTGTCGCCGGCGTTGACATACTGTCCCTGCGTAACTTTGCGGTCTACCACCGTTCCTGAGGCATAAGCGGAGATGGTAACGTGAGGCACGCCATCGGTGGCCGGCGCATCCATCCGCTTGTTCGAGATTCCCCAGAGCTCAAGCCGATGCTGGCTTGCCTTCACGAGCGCATCCGCCTGCGCACGCGCGTATTCGTCTGAGTGAAGCAGCCCGTTTCGGTTCTCCACCGCCAGCCTGTACTCCTCGAGTGCAGTAGCCACCTCGGGGCTGTAGATATCGGCCACCGGCTGCCCGCTCTTCACCTTCTCACCCGTGTACTGAACGTAGAGCTTGTCCACGCGACCGCCGATGCGCGAACTGACGGCCGCCAGTTGTGCTTCCGGCTGTTCAACGCGACCAAACGCATCAATATCCGTCTTCAACATTGCCGTGCGAACTTCAGCCACTTGTACACCTGCCGCCGTAATCTCCGTAGGCGACAACTCGACAGTGGTTCCGGGCTGCGTGCCGGTATCAACGGGCTGCGACGTCGCGCCGGGCCTTTGCTGTGCCGGCGTGGTTGGCTGCGCAAACGCCTTCGACTCGCCTGCGAAGATGTGCCCGCCACGCAATGCAAAAACTGCCCCGATCAGTGCAACAGTAAGCACTCCGGCCCCCGCACCAAATGCCATCATTCTTGATTCCCTTGCTGTCATTGGTTTTTCCTCTCAGGGTTGGCTTCGTTTGGCACTGCGGCGCCAATCGCACGCTCAAGGTCTGCCATGCCCGCGTCCCTGGCCGACGAAGCCTTGTAAAGGTCAGTTTGAATGTCGAGCAAGAGATTCTGGCTTTCGATCAGAGCCGAAAATTCCCCACGATTGTTTTGGTAAGCTGCAGTCGCGGCCTTGAATGCTGATTCGGCTTGCGGCAGCAGCGTGTCGCGATAGACCTTGATTCGCTTCTGCGCTGCTGTAATCTCGATCTGCGCTTGTCGAACATCGAGGAACACCGCTGAGGTTCGCGCCTTAAGTTCCGCCTGAGCAATTTCAGTTGCTGCATCGGCCTGCATTGCCTCGCCCTCATGTCGCTGGCGATTGAGCCCCGGCAGATTCATCGTGACCTCGGCCATGTATGCGTTACGAGCGGCCGATCCTGTTGGCATGAGCATGTATCCAAGCGCGGCCGTAAAGTCCGGCTTCATTGCGAGTCGCGTAGCCCCCGCTTCGTCTTGCGACTTCGCAATCCCATTGCGCAGCCCCGCAAGCTCTGGCCGGTGCTCTATCGCCAACCGCTCCAATTCTTCCAGCGCTGGCAATTCGACGGACGCGGGATAGTCACCCGCAATCTCGACATCCTCATCCGCAGGTCGGCTCATAAGTGAATTAAGCTGAGCAAACGCTGCATCCCGCTGTTCTTCCAGTTCAATGTGATGTTCGTCCAGTCGAGTCACGGCTATCTGCGCGCGGAGCACGTCAGCTTGCGGAACACGCCCCGTCGAATACTGTGCCAGAGCGGCGGCCAGTGCCTCCTTCAGCAGCGAATCCTGGCGATCGTGCAACCTCATCTCTTCGGCGTTGCGCCTCAGATCTGCGCAAGCCTTGCGCACCTCCGCAGCAACCTCCTGCTTCAATGACTCGAGATCGCTGGCGGCAATCTCCGCGTCGTCACCCGCAACCTTGGCGCGAAAATCCCGCTTTTTCCGGCTCACAAACGTCTGCTGTATCGAGAACATCAACTGCGCCTGGTTCAGGTCCCACGGCTTGCGCAGCGGCGTATTCCAATCGCGCACCATCAGCATCGGGTCGTCCAGGCTCCGTGCCGTTGCGGTTCTGGATTGCGCTAGGGTAAGACGCCGCACCGCGGCATGGATTTGTAAATTCGACTCCATCGCGGCGGCTACCGCTGCTTCCACCGTGATACGGGCCTTTGCTCCGCTCGCCGCACCGACGGATGACCCCGCGCCACTGGGTCCGCTTTGTGCGAAGCAGGAAAGACTCAACGCCAGCACAAATGGCGCTGCAACTCGACATGTTTTCACTCATCAACTCCGCGTCTGAAATGGGGAAAATTGGATTCCGGGCATGGCAACGCCTGCGCCGGAATGCCTCAGCGGAATAGGAGCGACTAGATTCTCAGGATGAACGAGCCGGTTGGCGGAGAGAGAGGCGGATTCACAGCAACGACGCGAGGCACGAAAGAAGCCTGCATCGCTTCCATCGACATTGACTCGTGCGCTGCCGCTGGATGGCTAGCGCAAGTCAAGGCCGGGGCAACGAGGGTAGCCGGCAACTGCGTCCTTACAATGCAGCAGTTGGTCTGAACCGATCTAAACTGCTCCGGTTGCTGAGCGCAGCAGCGGTGCGGGTCTTGGTGAGGCGGTGGCAGGCAGATTCCAAGCGGCGCAATCATCAGCCCCATTAAGAGGATGGCCATCGCCGCGCGTTGGAAAGAGCTCCGCAACATGAACTCAGCTTACCACTGCGGCGAGTATTTTCGGTGATCCACATCACCTGAAGCGATCTACGGTACTTCAAACTATCCCCAGCAAAGGATTTATGCTTCTTCGTGATTGCTCGGATTTCCGACTACTTCGCGGGAGTCAACCTTCCAGCGGCTGGTCGAATTCGGCAGCAGCTAAAAGCCCTCCATCCACAACGTGAAGGATTCCAGTCACACCTGCGGAATCATCCGAGACCAGATATAAGGCCGCCCGAGCGACGTCTTCGGGACTAAGAATCGTTCCAAGCGGAACTCGGGAAAGACGTGCTCTGATGCGCGCTTCGCCCTCGAGTCCGTGACCCAGATGTTCGCGCAGCATGGACGTATCGGTAATGCCAGGGCAGATGCAGTTGACGCGGATTCGATCGCGACCGAGGTCAAGGGCGAGCGATTTGGTAAGGAGCGCGATGGCGCCCTTTGAAGCCGAGTAGGCGGGAGTACCAAGCTGCCCAGTTAAACTCCCGATCGAACCGGTATTCAGAATCGCGCCTCCACCGTTGCGGCGCATGTGCGGAACGACATGTTTGATGCCGAGGAAGGTGGCCTTCACATTGACAGCCATTATCCGGTCCCACTCGCTCTCTGTCATTTCATCAATTGGCTTAACCAGCAGGATGCCAGCATTGTTGAAGAGGATGTCAACGCGACCCCAGCGGTCCACAGCAGCCTGCACCATGAAACGCACATCTGATTCCTTCGCGACGTCAACCTCCACAAAGAGTGCTTCCCCTTTGGCCTCTTCGATGGCAGAGACGGTCGCCTCACTTTCGGACCGGTCTATGTCGGCAACTATGACCCGCGCGCCTTCCTTAGCGAACGCAATTGCGCTGGCTCGACCGATTCCCCTTCCCGCGCCAGTAACAATCGCCACTTTTCCTGCTAACTTCATGTGAGTTCATTCTCCATCGAGTTAGTCCACATACTATTCATCAGTCCTAAATCAGCGCACATCTTCGCCGAGAATTGACGCCGAGGCCGCGTGGCTGTGGCATCCATCATTCAACTAATAACGCTGCATGTAGACTACGTGGGTTTGGAGAAACTCGTACAAGCCATGTCTGCCATCCGCCCCGCCGACACCGCTTTTCCGCCAGCCGGCATGGAACCCTTGCATAGCTTCGAAGTTCTCCCGATTGATGTAGGTCTCGCCGAATCGTAGCTCTTGACAAGCACGAAGCGCAACGTTCAAGTCCCGAGTGTAGATGGAAGAAGTCAACCCATATTCACAGTCGTTTGCAAGAGCAATTGCCTCGTCAAGATCGTCGAATTCGATCACTGGGATGACCGGGCCGAATATTTCCTGGCGCACCACATCCATCGATTGGTTGCAACCAGTGAGTACCGTCGGCTCGTAGTAATAGCCTTGTGTCCCTTGCCCGCGTTTGCCACCAGTGAGAAGCGTTGCGCCGGACTTCAAGGCGCTTCCAACCAGGCGCTCAACCTTTCGATACCCCGCCTCGTTGATGAGCGGACCATAATCCACGGTCTCATCCAGCGACGGATCTCCATAGCGGCTGTCTCGCATCGCCAAGCCGAGTTTATCCACGAATTCCGTCGCCGCAGAGCTCTGGACGTAAACGCGTTCTGCGCAGTTGCAGACCTGCCCGCTGTTAATGATGCGCGAAGACTTGATGGCCTTCACTGACAGGTCAAGATCAGCGTCCGCCATCACAATAGCAGGAGCCTTTCCGCCGAGTTCGAGATTCACCTTGGTGATGTTTTTTGCCGCCGCTGCCATCACTTTCGAGCCGGTGTCCGCACTGCCGGTAAAGTTGATCATCCCAATATTCGGTGAAGATGCCAGGGCGTGTCCCGCGCCGGAGCCGCGCCCGTGCACCACATTGATGAGACCTGGAGGAAAATCCAGTTCCACCAGGAGCTCGCAAAACTTTACCGCGTTATGTGGTGTTTCTTCGCTTGGCTTGATGACAATTGTGTTGCCCGTAATCAACGCGGGACCGGCCTTCCGTGCAATCAGAAAGAACGGGAAGTTCCACGGGAGAATTCCTCCGATCACGCCGATTGGTCTGCGAAACAGGAATATCGACTCGCCTGGACGATCACTTTCGATGATCTCTCCTTCGATTCGCCTACCCCATTCCGCCATGTACTCCAAATATTCAGCAGTGAATTCCACCTCAACCCGTGCTAGGCCAAGTGTCTTGCCCTGTTCCTCGGTGATCACGCGCGCGATCGGCTCAACGTTCTGTCGAATCTTGTGGGCAAGCGCCTTCAAATGGCGGGCTCGTACCGCGGCAGGTTGCGTCTCCCATGAGCGCTGTGCTGAGCCGGCAGCTGCGATAGCCTCGTCGACATCTTGATCTGTACTGTCCGGAACGGTGCAGATCAGAGCCCCAGTGGCAGGATTTATCACATTGATTTGACCGCTCCCATTCGAGGGGACGAACTTCCCGTTGATAAAATTTTCGAACTTCTTCACGTTAGCTCCTGCTTGATTCTGAATAGTGAGTCACGACTGTGTTGGTGGCTCATCGAGCGAACCAATCTCATTGATCGGTTCCGGCCACACGAGTGCGCCGGAACAGAGTCTCGGGTCAACTAGCTCGCGATCGGGTTCATCTCCGGCGTAAACCCAGACCATGGCCATCTCATCGAAGGACTCATTCAAGAACCGATGGGGGACTCCACGCGGCACAAATGCAGTGTCGTAATTGCTGAGTTCGTAACGCCTGCCTCGCACCATGCAGACGGCGGTCCCCTTTACGATCGTGATCGATTCATCGAAATCGTGCGTATGACAGGGTAGCGATGCGCCCTTGAGAAATCGCCCATATCCGCCACAAATCCCTGCTGCGCCAAATCGTCGCGCGAACAGGTCGGTAAAAAGCGCATTATTCGACAACTCGTAAATCACCGAGGATGCGAACCGCGTGATCGTCTCCGGATCGCCCTCACTGGGGGATTCGTCACCACGTTCATCAATTGGGAAGATCCGATCGACTTTGGTCCGGCAAGGGCTTGCACTTGCGAATGCGGAGTGCACCAGCAGAGGGTTTTCCTGGGCATTGTTCTCCACCTGGTGGGCAACTCCCGCCGGAATGTGCGCGCAATCGCGCGGCGCAAGCCGATATCGTCTTCCCTGGACAAGCAGGGTCGCACAGCCCTCCAAAACTGTCACAGCCTCACTGAATTGATGCATGTGGTAGTGGAGAGCAGCCCCTGGAGCAAATGCTGCAATGCCGGTACTGAATCCGATAGCGTCACATAGTTCGGAAACCAACGTTTGCAACTTGACCTGGGGCGGTTCAAGTCCGGCAGAATGAATTCCTTGTGCGGAGATGATCATCTCGCTGACAGTGCCGCGATGATCTGGACGGCCTGAATTCATATTTAAAATCAACCTCTCATGAAGGTTCTGTGGATCAAAAATTGGTCCGACCATCAGATATTCGACTGCCTGGCAAGAAAAGTAGAGTCGGTACGGGGCCCATGTCAAGAGGATTTGTCGCTTTAGGAATTTTCGAGCTTGACAGGAGCTCGAAGACCCACTGAATATCTGGTGGTCTGATAGTCGGATGATTTTCATGACGAATCCAATTGGGAGTTTACCAATGACTGATGCGATGTCGAGACGCACGTTTGTGAAAGTGCTTGCATGTTCTGCCGTGGCAAGCTCGGCTTCGCTGCCGTCTAATGGCGAGATCCGATCAGTTACTTCCGGGATGGCGGCGGAGTGGTCGTATACGAGCGGAAAGCAATACACCGACCCGTTCAACCAGGTCGAGGTTGACGCCATCGTAACGACACCCTCCGGCGCTGAGGAAAAGGTGCCGGCGTTCTGGGCAGGCGACGCCACGTGGCGCGTCCGCTATGCTCCTCCCGTGCCGGGCCAATACAAGATTCGCTCCGTTTGTAGCGACTCAGGCAATCGCGATCTACACGGCCAAACCATGACTCTTGATGCCCAACCGTATGCGGGCAGCAATCCACATTACAAACACGGCACACTCAAAATCGCCCCCGACGGACGACACTTTCAGCATGCTGACGGTGCGCCGTTTTTCTGGCTAGGCGACACATGGTGGATGGGATTCTGCAAGAGACTGAGTTGGCCGGACGGATTTGAGACCCTCGCCGCCGATCGCGTTCGCAAGGGCTTCACAATGGTTCAGATTGTTGCCGGTCTTTACCCGGACATGGAGCCTTTCGATGAGAGGGGCGCGAACGAAGCCGGTTACCCGTGGGACCGCGACTTCTCCCGAATCAATCCTGCCTATTTCGATGCCGCCGACACTCGAATTCAGCATCTTGCCGACCATGGTCTCGCCGCATGTGTGGTTGGATTTTGGGGATATTTCATTCCGCGGATGGGAATGGAAAAGGTGAAAAAGCACTGGCGCAACATCGTGGCTCGCTGGGGTGCATACCCGGTTGTGTGGTGCCTTGCTGGCGAGGGGACCATGCCGTACTACCTTTCGAAGACGCCCGAGCAAGATGCTGCGACCCAGAAGCGCGGGCTGACCGAACTCGCTCGGTACGTGCATTCCATCGACCCGCATCACCATCCGATCACCATTCACCCTTCGAGCAGTGCCCGGGATTGCGTGGAAGACGCCTCGGTTCTCGACTTCGACATGCTTCAGACTGGACACAGCGACCGGCAGAGCGTTCCCACCACCATTGAGACCGTAAACCGCAGTCTCGCAGCTAGTCCGCGGATGCCGGTGTTGATCGGTGAGGTCTGCTATGAAGGCATCCAGGAGGCAAGCCGCCAGGAAGTGCAGCGGTTCATGTTCTGGTCGTCAATTCTGTCCGGTTCTGCGGGACACACGTACGGGGCCAACGGGATTTGGCAGATAAACACGCGCGAAAAGCCGTACGGGCTTTCACCACATGGTCATTCATGGGGCGGACCCGCGTGGGACATCGCCGCCGCACTGCCGGGCTCGGGGCAAATTGGGATGTCGAAAGCTCTTATCACTCGCTATTCATGGCAGAAGTTGGAGTCGAGGCCGGAGTTGATTGATCCGCATTGGACGAAGGAAGACTATTGGAAGCCCTTCGCAGCAGAAATCCCCGGAGAGGCATTGATCGCATTCATGCCTGCATCTTACAGCGGCGCGTCTTTCCGCAATTTGAAAGCGGGCTCGTATCGGGCTTTCTTTTTCAACCCAGCCGATGGAACCGAGACGGAGATCGGCATGATCACTCCCGACGCAAGCGGCTCCTGGAAGATTGCCGAAGTACCGATCTTTCAGGACTGGGTGGTGCTACTGGAACCTAAAGCATGAACTCCCACGGACCCAAGTCGATTACTGACGATGTGCCAGGATTCCGCGTAGGATTTTCTGCAGACTTCTGCCGCGAAGATGGTTCGCAGGCATACCCCGACATCGGATTGAGTGTGTTTGACTCGACGCCCGAGGTAGTCTGGAGTTTCCTCACCGAGTATCGGCCTGAATACACAGCGTCGGAGCTGGCTGGATTTGACGTCCTCATCTCATTGAAGCCCCGAGTTACAGCGGAGTCGCTCGATGGTGTTACGCGCCTCTGCGCGATAGGCCGCTGCGGTGTTGGCTACGACAATGTGGACCTGCATGCCTGCACTGAGCGCGGGATCGCAGTCTACATCACACCCGGCGGAGTCATCCGACCGGTGGCTGAATCCATCTTGCTCATGGTTCTTGCGCTTTCGCATCGCCTGCTCGAAAAGGACTCAATGGTTCGCAAAGACCGATGGGAAGAAAGCAAGTTACGCTTAGGGCGCGAGCCGCGGGATCGAGTCGTGGGAACAATCGGACTCGGAAACATCGCACAGGAAGTTGTCAGACTGCTCAAGATTCTGAACGTGCGCAAGTTCATGGCTTTCGACCCCTACGCTTCGCGGCAAATTTCCTCGGAGTTGGGTGTGGAACTTGTCACTCTCGATGAGCTACTCGAACAGTCCGACTATGTCTTGGTCAACTGCCCCCTGACAACGGAAACCCGGGGACTGTTGGGGGCTCCGCAGTTCGCACGCATGAAAAACGACGCAGTGCTCATCAATACCGCGCGCGGCCCGATTGTGGACGAGAGCGCGATGATCGAAGCGCTCAAGTACGGCACAATTGCCGGCGCTGCACTCGACGTCTTTGAGCGGGAACCTCTTCCTGCAGATTCCCCCCTCATATCGATGGAAAATGTGATTCTCACTTCGCACTCTATTGCGTGGACAGAGGAGCTTTTCCGAGATATGGGCCGCATTGATTGCGAGGGCGCACTGGCAATTTATCGAGGCGAGGCTCCAAAGCATGTCGTGAACCCAGAAGTTTTGTCGAGCCCGCATTTCATCGAGAAGCTTGAAAGAATGAAGTCCAACTTCGCTTCACAGGAGGGCAAATGATTTCTCTAAGGCAGAGGCTCAGACGCGGCGACCTGCTCCTCGGCCAATTGCTGCTGGAGTTCTTCACGCCTGGCATTGGCCCCATGCTGGACGCTTGCGATCTGGATTTCGTCATCTTCGACATGGAGCATGGCCGGTGCGACATCGAACTTCTTGAAGGAATGATTGCGTCCTGCAGGGGCAGCGGCATTACGCCAATGGCGCGTGTGCCCGATCTGAACTTCGCACCGCTTTCCCGGGTTCTGGATCTTGGAGCGCGTGGAGTAATGGTGCCGCGGGTTGAGACGCGGGAGCAAACTGAAGAGATCGTGAAGCAGTTAAAGTACGCGCCGCAAGGGAGACGTGGTGTCGCGCTGGGTGTTGCGCATGATCTCTATCGTGCAGCAGGCGCCGAGTTTTTTGCCCAGGCAAATGAAGACATAACCGTGATTATTCAAGTGGAAACGGCGCGCGCGTTTGAAAATCTCGAAGCAATCGCTTCCGTTCCTGGCGTGGATGCCCTTTGGATTGGACACTACGACCTTACGGTTTCGATGGGGATTCC
>JANXQR010000135.1 GCA_025353435.1 Acidobacteriota bacterium
CGCCACAACGAGCCTGACGGTTGCGGAACTTGTCAGGAAGCCCGTGCTGCCGTCACTGAAGCTGCCCTGCAGTGTGAACTGGAAAGGTTTTCCCAGTGTGATGGTGCCGATCTGCGCCGAGGCAGGAACGATCTTTACTCCGGTCAAAGTGGCAGAAGCGGACACAGCGTTGGGACCTGTCGCAACAACAAAAGCTCCGGGCGTGAAAAACGAGTTCGTCGCATGACTCAGCGCTCCGCCGGTAGAGGTCACGCTGTAGGCAGCAACACCGTTGTTAGCCTCGGCTGCATAGACAAACTTGCCGGAGGGGTCAGCCGCAACACCGTAGTTGTAGCAGCCGCTCAACGCTGTCGGATAGGAGAAGGGCGAACCGCTAATTTGTGTCAGCGCCCCGGCCACAGGATCGATGAGAAAGCCATAGAACGCTCTTGAGCTCCCGGGAACGCAATAAGGGATCGATGCATACAGGAAAGCCCCGGACGGGTGCACAGTGAGCCCGTTGAGATTGCCGGCGCCAGGGAAAAATGGTGATCCCGAAACTGGCGCCATCGTTCCGGTGCTGCTATTGAAACTGCAGACGGTGACTCCCGAAAGTTCACCCGCATAGAGAAAGTGCCCAAACGGCTCAAAAGCCATCACCGAACCGCCGCAACCGGATATCGCAGAGCCTGCCGCGGCGACCGCGCCCGTAGCACCGTCGATGGTAAAAAGTTGGACGCCGGAACCATTAAATTCCACCAGATACTTGCCCGAAGGATCGACGGCGACGGCGGACGTAATCGTGGAGAACGGGGAGCCGGGAACTGGAGTAAGGCTTCCCGTATTCGCGTCAATCGCGAATGCCCAAAGCTGGTTGCCGCTGACGTACAAGAACTTTCCAGCTGGATCGATCGCGATCACGCTCCCTGAAAAAGACCGGGCGCCAGCCGCAAAGGGACTCCCGGGTACAGGCGTCAGAGAGCCGTTAAAAGCATCGACCGAATAACCGACAACAGTCTGCGGAGTAATTTGGCTTGCGACCGCGTACACGAACTTCCCGGACGGGTGCGCCACAATGCCGATCACTGGCTTACCGGTTGCAAATGGTGAGCCGGGAGCGAGGCTGAGCGATCCCGTTGTGGCATTGACCAGGTAATTATTGAGCGAGTTGCTCGACGGGACCCCAGTCGCAGAGTTACTGGTATACAAAAACGAAGACGCGGGAGTGTTCGATCCTTGGGCCCCAGATTGTGTCAGACCGACGCATAGCAGCACCAAGAGCATGATAAGGGCGCGGCAAGAATCGGAAAAGCCAACAAATGCAGGAATTTTCGGCATTGCCTTCATGGTGGCGAGGGTCTCCTGACATGACGTTTTTTCGGGGGAAGAATTGATCTTCGACGGATTATAGCCCCTAGACAATTCTTAAGGAGTGTTATCAATCAATATCAGCTCGATCACCTGGAAAGATCTGGCGGAATCGCTGAGGGGTCCAAGTTTTTCGGAGACTTGCCCGCTCCCGATCAACGAGACATCGCTGTGATAGTGCGAGGCAGTGACTCGATTCATTGAGGTTGCAGGAAGGATGTGCATTGAACTTGCAATTCTATGGGGCATTCATTGAAAATGGCCGCTCCCAAAGCCATCATGCGGGTTTGTAATGGAAAAGATTGTCATCGGTGCGGATGAGGTCGCGCAAGCGACGGTTCCAACCGACGAGCCAGCAAATTTGATCGCCAAGCTGCCTCCGCCCATTCCATGGTGGGCAAGAGTGTGTCTTTCGCCCCTGGTGCTGGTATTGCCCATACTATGCGTGGTGACGATCCTGTTGCGGGTAGCCATGCGGGGCCTTCCTCCGCGTAGCCGGTATGCATGGGTCTCCTTGTTTTCAACCATGTTGGCTATTAGCGGCCTCCTGACCTCGGTTGCCGCAGTGCTGGCTATTTCGCTGGCACCCACGCCCTCTGTCACCAGCCAGGGATTGAGCGAGTTGGATAGCAGGACAGGGTTTCCTTTGTTGCCCTCGGCGCGGGATTTTACCGCCGAAGAAGTTTCAGAAGAGTTAAAGCCACTGGTCACCGTAATCACGCCGACGCTGCGAAACTGGTTCTCTCATGTCGAAGGGCCTTCCGCCGGTTTAGGGGCTGGAGTTCTGTTGCAGGCGAATACGGAAGGTTTTCTGATTGCGACCGCGCGCCACGTGGTCGATGGCGGGGGCGGGACGGCAAACGGACAGCACGCGCTGGTGGCTTCGGCCTCAGGAACATGGGCGACCGCGGAGGTGGTGGCCCGTCATCAGAGTTTGGATATGGCGTTGCTTTGGCTTCCGCGCAGATCGGGAAGCACGAGCTTCACTCTGCCGGTGATTCAATCCAAGGAGTTGAGGGATGGTGAAGCGGTCTTCGTGATCGGCCACCCGCAGGGCTTGCGCTTCACCTTGAGCACGGGCATCATCTCACGCAAGGATGGGGATCTGTTGCAAATCTCCGCTCCGGTGAGTCCTGGCAACAGCGGTGGGCCGTTGTTTAACTCCCGAGGGCAACTTGCAGGAATCGTGATTTTAATGGTGGACAAGCACCAAAGTCCCAACGCCGAAAACCTAAACTTTGCGGTTCGCGCCGATGCTTTGCTGGATATCTCCGGATGGGGGTTCTCGGGCGAAGGACGCAGGCATCTCGAAACGTTCGAACAGTCTCAACACTCAGCCCCCCGCTAAGGAAGAAACGATTATGCCCACGATCAACGTGACCGTATACGATTCGACAGAAAACAAGCGGGTACCCGTGGAGTTGCCCGACGATGCGCCCTGCAACAAGATTATCGCGGTGTTAGTGGAGAAACTGCGCTTGCCCACCAACGGCCCGGATGGCGCGCCCCTCAGCTACAAGTTCCACCACAAGAACTCAGGCCGGCAGGTGCAGGATACGCAGACGCTGGCTGAGGCGCAGGTTAAGGAAGGCGACATTCTTCGACTGCAGCCGGAAATTACGGCCGGTAGCTGGTAAGGGGATTGAATGGAAACCGCCGCCGGAAACGAGATGCGCGAGGACCGGTACAGCCGGTTGCGGTTGATTCCCTGGTGGGATCAGGCGCGCATTGCCGCGTGCCGCGTACTGGTGATTGGCGCCGGGGCTTTGGGCAACGAGATTCTGAAGAACCTGGCGCTGCTCGGATTTCGGCGCGTAGTGGTGGTGGACCTGGACCGGATCGAGCTATCGAACCTCTCGCGCACCGTTTTGTTTCGGGCTGGAAATGTGGGTGAACAGAAGGCTGCGGCGGCGGCGCGTGCTTACTGTGAGTTGGCCGAGGATGCATTGGTCCAGCCGATTGCCGGGAACATAGTCCATGATTGCGGATTGGGAATCTTCGAATGGGCTGACATGATTCTGGCAGGTCTTGACAATCGCGAAGCAAGGCTCTGGATTAACCGAGCCGCCTGGAAGGTGGGGCGGCCCTGGATCGATGGTGCGATTGAAGGAATCAATGGCTTGACCCGTGTCTTCTTGCCTGGCAAGGCTCCCTGCTACGAATGCACGCTTGGTGAAGTGGATTGGGCGATCCTGGAGCGGCGCATGTCGTGCAATCTGCTGGCGCACCGTTCTGACGCCGAAGGCAAAGTGCCGACCACGTCTACCATTTCCTCGATTATCGCTGGTATTCAGGTGCAGGAAGCGGTCAAGCTACTGCATGGGCTGCCGACCCTGGCCAGCCGGGCATTTATCTTTGAGGGCTTGAATCACACCTCCTATACCGTGGAGTACACGGAGAATCCGGACTGCATGAGCCACTACACGATGCCCGAGTTGGTGCATCTCCCAGAGCCGTCCGCCGCGTGGACTCTCGATGGTCTCTGGAAGCGGGCGCAGCGGGATCTCGGATGTGCAGAGGTCACACTGGAGTTCAGCCGCGACGTGATCTGGCGACTCGTTTGTCCGCGTTGCGGCGCTATCGAGGAGCGATTTGCGGCGGTGGGCAGCGTGCTCTATGAAGAAGGCCCGTGCTCCTGCAGTGGGCAGCGACGCGTGGTGGAGACCATTCATGGCTACAACGGCAGCGAAGCCTGGGGAAGCCGCAGACTGACCGAAATTGGTTTGCCCTTACTGGATATCTTTGTGGCGCGTAGCAACGAGCGGGAGATCGGCTATCTGCTGGAAGGAGACCGCGAGGCGGTACTCGGCGCTGTTGCGGCAGGAGGGAGCGGACTTCCATGAAGCGGATCGCGGAAGAGACGAAGAGGAACGACGTGCACATGAATTGCGAGGCCGCTCGCCAAATTCGGCAACATGCGCGGTCTTCGAGCAAGGCCGAAGTCTGCGGCGTTCTTGTCGGCGCGGAAGAGGCGGGCGTTACCACAGTCGAGGCCAGTATCCCCGGTGCGAATGCCGTGCAAGGAGGAAGCCACGTAACGTTTACCCAGGATACTTGGGAGCACATATATCGCATCAAGGATCGCGACTATCCCGAGGCGCGCATTGTGGGCTGGTACCACTCCCACCCGGGCTTCGGCGTTTTTCTCTCCGATCACGATACTTTCATCCATAAAAACTTCTTCTCCTCTCCCCGCCAGGTGGCGTGGGTTTATGACCCGCACTCCGATGAGGAAGGCTGCTTTGGATGGGTCGGAGAAAATCTGGAACGTTTATCGCGAATAGTGTTCGTGGACGGCAAGGGTGGCGAAGGCGCTGGTGCGACTGGAAAGCCCGAACCTTTGCTCGTCGATTCCGGTGAAGGAGACCTGGACTTCGGGACTCAGACCAAGGCAATGACTCAGCCCACTGAAGCCCAGGCAGCAATCAAAGCGGGGTTGACGGCCATGGGCTTTCTCTCCGTTCTGCTGATCGGATTCTTTCTGTGCTGGTTCCTTTTTCCGCATTACGTCCTGGTGCCGGTGGACCCGCGCACTGGGCAGCCACTCTTTGGCGCCCCTAGGGGTTCTGTGGGCGGAGGGCAGCAGGGGGCGGATGCCGGCAAAACAAACGACATGAACAATCCGGGCTCACGGTCCAACAACCCAACGGCAGCCCCAAACGGGGCGAAAGGGAAGCCATGACGAACGGTGATCCCCAGGAGGGAATCAAGATCACTCTGGACGACTTGGCAAAAGTGCATGTCGCTGACAGGGGTCCCGGGCCAATCATCCAAGCGGAGCCGGGCAGCCGTTCTTATGGAACGATCACCGAAGCCTCCGGTCAGGCTCCGGCAGTCGAGAAGGAGAAGGGCAGCCTCTTGCTGCAGGGTTGGTTTTATCTGGGCGTGGCTGGCCTGGTGGGGGCACTCCTGGGCTGGGCCATCTGCGAGCCTGGGTTCGTTGACGATGCAAGATCGAATCGTTGGGGAAACCTGATGTTGGTCCCGGTCCTGGTGGCGTTGATGACGCTGGGCTTCGGCATAGCGGAGAGCCTGGTCGAGCGATCCGCGAAGAAGGCGTTGATTCGTACCGCTCTGGCGCTTCCGTTGGGCATGGTCCTCGGATTCGTCTTCTATTTCATGGCTAACATCGTCTTCGGCGTTGCGGTGGGAATCGTTGCACAGTTGGGCGTTCAGTCGGCCCGAAACCCGGCCTTCTGGATTGCCCGCGCCCTTGCCTGGACCATCTTTGGCGCTGCTGGCGGGGTGGTCTATGGGATCGTCGGGCAATCGTATAAGAAGGGCAAGTTCGGCGTTCTCGGTGGCTTACTGGGGGCCGGTATCGGCGGAATCCTCTTTGACCCCATCGCTATGGCCACCGGAGGACCCAGCGCCGCACTCAGCCGGGCGGTTGGCTTTGCCATCTTCGGTCTGGCAACCGGCTCCATGATGGGTATCGTCGAGAGCGCGCTCAAGGATCGCTGGTTCTATGTCACCTCCGGCCCGCTTGCGGGAAAGCAATTCATTCTCTACAAACCGCAGACCTCCATCGGCAGCGATCAACAGTCTGACATTTACCTCTTCAAAGATCCCGCCATTCTGCCTGTTCACGCGTTCTTGACGGCGAACGGAGCGCGGATGACGTTACATGCCAACGGGCCTGTCTTTGTTTCCGGCTCTCCGGTCTCCAGCCGTGTTCTGCTCGATGGCGACCTGGTACAGATTGGTCGCTACACATTTCGCTACAAGGAGAATCTCCGCTCATGAGCGCCGCTGTCTGCCCTTATTGCCGCGCTGCAATCGAGCAGGACGAGACTCAATCCGTTCTTTGCCCGGGATGTGGGACGCCTCACCATGCCGACTGTTTTGAAGAGAACGGAGGGTGCACCATCTTCGGCTGTAGCGCAGCGCCGCCCGCCGAGCCCAAGCTGAGCATAGGTGCCCCCGATCTGCTTGGAGCCGGAACAAGTGCTGCGCCGCCAGCCCCTCCCGTCACGGGCCCGCCGCCCCCGCCTTTCATTGGGTATGCGGGCGTTCCACCGTCAATTCAAGCAGCGCCCTCGGCGACAGGACCAGCGGAAGATCCGCCTATGTTTAACTCCTTGGGCTACAATTTGCTGGCACACCCGCTCCCCGATCAGCAACCGCAGCGTCCGCCCATGTTCAGCTCTTTGGGATATGGCCGACCTCAACCCAATCTGTATCCAGCGCCAACTCCGGCGTTCGTGCCGAATCCTTTGGCATTGGATCCCGCTCTGCCCCGCAAGAATCGGACTACTTTCCTGCTGCTCGGCGTGCTGCTTGGTGCGTTTGGGGCGCATAGCTTCTATGCCGGTTCAACCAAAAAGGGCTTGGTGCAACTTGGAATCACCCTCTTGAGCTTGGGCTTCGCAGGGTTGATGGTCTGGATCTGGGCGGTGATCGACATTTGCACAATAACGGCGGACCACGAAGGAATTTCATTCCGGAACTAGAAGGGGAACGTAATGAACTATCGCATCAAACGCGGTGATCAGGAGTTTGGGCCTTACAGCCTGGCGGATCTTCAGCAACATATGCAAACCGGCCACGTCTCGGCCGAAGACCTGGCGCAGAGTGAGGGCATGAGCGAGTGGGTTCCCGTCTCCCAGGTGCTGGGCAATATTCCCATTCCTCCCATGCTTCAACCCGGCGTCTATTCGGGAATGGACCCAAATGCGGCACTGGCGCAGCAGATTGTTCCCTTGCCGCCGAACCTGCCTTGGCCCGTGCTCTTGTTGAGCTATGTCTCCGGGATCACTCCCCTCCAATTCATTGCAATATTCGTATGGGCATGGAACATGGTGCAGGCAAATTGGGCGCGCAAGTTGTCTGGCAACAACGCTGCCATGGTCTTGATGTGTATGTATCCGGCAGGCATTGTCTCCGGCTGGGTGGCCATTGCGATGGGCAAGGGATCTGGTCTGTCGGGCTTCGGTGCGTTGTTTATCTTGGCCGGCGCCATTTGCCGGATTGTGGGCAGCTTCAAGATTCGAGATGCAATGGAAGAGTATTACAACACCGTCGAGAACATCGGACTTAGTCTGAGCGGCGTAATGACCTTCTTTTTCAGCGCCATTTACATCCAGTTCCACATCAACAGAATTGCCCGCTGGAAGAAAACCGGCGTGCTCTCCTAAATCAGGAGGAAGGGCTACCGACCATGGCTTCTCCCCGCACCCGCAGACTGCTGCTCGATGCCGAGTCGATCCGCCGGCGTCTGGCTGGCTGGCCGTTGATCGAGATTAGCGGCACTGCCGGAATTCCTCCCGAGATCTACCGATTTACCTACCATGTGAAAGGGCTCTATGTTGATCCCACCGGCAACATTTTGGAACGCGACACACACCTGCTGGAGGTGAACCTCTCGCTCGGCTATCCCAGGAGAGCGCCTCAGTGCCGCATGCTGACGCCGGTTTTCCATCCCAATTTTGACGATTCAACAGTCTGCGTCGGCGATTTTTGGGCCGCTTCGGAAGGGCTTGAGGATCTGGTGATCCGCATCGGCCGGATGATTGCCTATCAGGAGTCCAATACTAAAAGTCCGCTCAATGGATTGGCTGCCAAATGGGCGTCGCAAAATGCAGGGCTGCTTCCCATTGATGCCCGCGCAATAGCGCCACCCAGCGCGACTGCTACGGAAATGCCGCCAAGTGCTGCAGAAACTCTGGGACCATCATCCAGTGAGAAACAGACTGTATCGTTCATCGCCCCTTCACAGATGCCTGGGGACGATACAAATCCTGATCAACAAGCAGATCCATGGGACAAGAAGATAGTCATCCAACAATGAAGCTATGTCCCGACAGCTTGGGATTATTTAGTGCTCAATGACTTAGTGGACGAAGAGTGACAAGGTAGCGAACTGCACAAAAAACGACGAGTCCAATCCTCCCGAAAACCAACCTTCTGCAACACTCAGCCGATGGGCATGAAGACCGTAATTGATGCGCTGACGTCGCACTCCACCACGAGCAAGCATGTGCTGGAGGAACGCTCCGCTTTCTTATTTGCGAGAGCGGGACTGGGGGTCGATCAAAAGGGAGTTTCGACCAACTGGAAAGCTGATCAGGACGGCGCTTTTAGTCTGGTCTGCAAAGGATGTAGCGCTGAAAACCTTGACGGAGATTGATTGTGATTTGTGAGGGCGCACCTGTCGGGATCGCAGTGAGTGAAGCCATCGGAAGAAATGCATTCAGACCTCGGAGATGCGTGAGCCTTGGTGCCTGTTAGAGAACGTCGTACAGCGACTGCGATAAGCGTGTTTTGAAGTGTGGGTTAGAGAGCGTCTAGGAAGTCGAGAATCGCTCGGGAGTTGACGGGCTTAGAGCGGATGGGAGAGCCGAGGTGGGTCGAACGTGGGTCCTTGTCGCGCTTCAAGGCGTCGTGCTTCAAGGCGAATTCGCCGTCTGAGATGCGCAGGACCTTGCACGTCGAATGGTCGTTCAAGATTTGCTTGGCGAGTTGGACACCGTCATCGGGTTGCGGCAAGACGCCGATGACGACGACGTCAGGCCGATTGAGTCGACAGGATACGAGGGCTTCCGCCGAGCCGTAGGCGGGGGACGCGTCGTATCCGTGTTCGATGAGGATGACGGTGAGTGCTTGCGCCATGGATTGCACTGAGTCGACCACGAGAACTTTGAGGTGCAGGTTCGTGCGATTCATAAGATGCGTACTTTCGGAGGCTGGATGGGAGTGCGGGGAGCGAAATGACAACATTGTCATCTTACACTCGGTGCGGCCTTCTGCAATTGGTCTTCATTTCCGGGCGACAAAGGCTTGCAGCGGACGGCTCAAAGCGCACGTTGGGTGGGAATTGGAAACTGAGCACGTGAGCCTATCGACTTGACGGCGAGCAGGAGATCGACTGGCGGCTGGTTTCCGGATTCATCGCATGAATCGCATGAATTGTTGAGGATCGAACCTAGATGGATATGGGCGAAATGCTATTGGGCTATCCATTGTTCGGTTCCCGCCAGTAGAATCTGGTACGAATCCGAGCATAGGAAGATGTCGTTGGCTTCCGTGCAAGATATTCCATTAAATACTTACCCTGTTCAGGTTGAGGCGATCGACCGAATAGCCGGGAGCATCGCACTTATGCAACTAGACGACAACTCCTCGAAAAAAGCGGTGGCAGGCCCAAGGTTGGACGATAGTGGAAAGCGGATATTGCTGGTTGCGGCGATGCTTGCCGCCAGCGGAATCGGTCTATTCCTGCTGGTCAAGCATGTTCTGCTCGCTCATAGCTTGATTAGCCAATCCGACCTCATCCCCTGTGCAGTATTCCTGCTATGGACGTGGCCGGTTTACATTTACATCCGTCGTTATTGGTTGCTGGCGCGATCTCGAGTTTTGCAAGAGGGAGCGAATGAGTCGGAGCTGCACATTCTACGCGCGGTGATCGACGGGCTGCCGGACCTCATTTACATCAAGGACGCGCAAAGTCGCTTTCTTCTTGCCAATCCGGCCCAGCGAAAATTTGTCACGGGCAAATCTGACACCGAAGTGATCGGCCATACTGATTTTTCCTTCTTTCCGAAGGAGACCGCCACTGCTTTTTTCAACGATGAACAGGCCATCATTCGGACCGGAGAGCCGGTGGTGAGCCAAGCGGAACGGATGAAGGATTTCGATGGAAATGATGTATGGATTCTGACCACCAAGGTTCCATTTCGTGACAAGGACGGCGTGGTGGCGGGGATTATCGGCATTGGGCGCAACGTTACGGCACAGAAGCAGATTGAATTTGCATTGGTAGAGTCGCGCATCCAGGCTGAGGGTGCGAACCGGGCGAAGAGTGAGTTTCTGGCCAACATGAGCCACGAAATCCGCACGCCCCTTAATGGTGTGATCGGCATGACAGAACTGGCGCTCGATACCCAGCTAACCGAAGAACAGCGTGAATATCTTGAAACGGTGAAACTCTCTGGTTGCTCACTTTTAGGCGTGATCAACGACATCCTCGATTTCTCGAAGATCGAGGCCGGCAAGCTCGACATTGAGATGGTTGACTTTGATTTGAGGGAGTGCGTTGAGACGACGCTGAAGACGCTGGCACGTGTCGCGGAGGAGAAGGGGCTGGAACTGCTGTGCGATATCGCCGAAGAAGCGCCGTTGATTGTTCGCGGCGACTCGACTCGGTTGAGACAGATGATTCTCAACCTGGTGGGAAATGCGATCAAATTTACTCTCGAAGGCCAGGTGGCGGTGAAAGTTGAAGCCGAGCCGCGAGAGGACGGTGATACGGTGTTGCATTTTACGGTTGCCGACACAGGCATTGGAGTCCCAAAGGAAAAGCAAAAATCTATTTTCGAATCGTTCACGCAGGTGGATGCGTCCACGACGCGCGAGTTCGGCGGGACTGGATTGGGTCTTACTATCACTTCGCGGTTGGCAGCGATGATGGGCGGCAAGGTATGGGTGGAGAGTGAAATCGGGAAGGGAAGCGATTTTCATTTTACCGTTTCCGTAGGCGCCGCCAACGCGCCGATGATGCGGACTCATACCAAATTGGCCTATGAGAAGCTGCTCAGCACCCGCGTGTTGATAGTGGACGATAACCAGACCAATCGCCTGATTCTCAATCGTATGTTGACCCGGTGGGGGATGCGGCCCGACTGCGTTGAAAGTGGAGAAGTGGCACTTCTGGAAATGATGTCCGCGTGCGAGTCGGGCGATCCGTATGGATTGATATTGACCGACAAACAGATGCCAAAAATGGACGGGTTCAGCCTGATTGAACAAATCCGTGGCAAGGCCGAAATCTCCGCCGCTAATGTCATCATGATGAGTTCCGGAGCACACCGCGGAGACATGACTCGCGGTAAGGAAGTGGGCTTATCTGCGTATCTGACCAAGCCGGTTCGCCAGAGCGAGCTTCGGGATGCGATTGCCAACTCATTGGCTGGGCGGGAAGAGCGCATCGGATCCGAGGCGGCCGCGCCTCCCAACGATCGCCGCGTGGTTCAGAACGTAACCGCTCTGGAAATCCTGCTAGCGGAAGACAATGCGGTCAACCAGCGCCTGGCAACGCGCATGCTCGAAAAGCGCGGCCATCGTGTGACTGTGGCGAATAACGGCCAGGAGGCAATCGACCTGCTGGAGCAACGATCTTACGACCTGGTGTTAATGGATGCACAGATGCCGCACGTCGACGGGTTTGAAGCTACGAGGATCATTCGTAAACGCGAAGAAGAAACGGGAATGCATCAGCAGATTGTGGCGCTCACCGCCCATGCGATGAAAGGCGATCGGGAGCGGTGCGAAGAGGCGGGAATGGACGGGTACCTGGCGAAACCGCTTCGTCCGGAGGAACTGGACGCAGTACTGCAAAAGTATATGTAAAGACCGCATTGACAAGTCAGAACAGATTGAAGTGGAATTGGCCCGTTGAAAATCTAATGTTGGACCGCGGTAGTCAGGCAAGTTTTAATCCACAATCCGTTTTTCAACTATTTCATCACGTTCAAAGCGGCGCCAAGAATTTCTTCCAGATCGCCAAATCTGGAGTGATAATCGCTCAAGCTGCGACGAATTATTTCATGTGCTTCCTCACGGCCATAAGTGGCTGAAATTTCACAACCGCCGCTTGATGTGCCAGGCGCCAGCTTGTAAGTGAGGAAGTAGTGGCTCAAGCGGTTCAGCATTGGCGCGGGTACTTCTCCAATGTCGGTCCATGCGCCATAAGTGGCGTCTTCCTTGAGGACTGCGATGATTTTGTCGTCAGCCTCATTTTGGTCGACCATTCGAAATCCCCCAATAGGGACGCACTCGACCAAAACGTTTCCGTGTTGGACCGGGCGGTCAGTCAAAACACAGATATCGAGGGGATCGCTGTCTCCTTCGAGAACGCGGCCAGTTTTTTGAGATGAGAACTCCGCCACTTTTTCGCCACAAAAGGTCTGCGGGATAAATCCATAAAGGGCCGGGCAAATGTTCGAGTATTTCTGAGGCCGGTCAACCTTGAGGTATCCGGAGACTTTATCTATTTCGTATTTGTGTGTGTCAGATGGGACGACCTCGATGAAGCATTGCACGAGGTCGGGCACATGTTCTCCGGGAGAAATCCCGTGCCATGGATGAGCTTTAAACAAGACACCAAGCAGTTTCCACAATGGTTGCGAAGCTTCTCTCACTTGGACCAACCTTCATCGGTTCGATGGATAGATTGACAACGGGATTGCACCCGCATTGCCGCTGACCCGGATCGTCTCACGTTCGTGGTCGCTCTGCAAGTGATCTGTCGGGAACAACCGGTACGTCCGTTATAGCTCGAAAGCAGTGAAGCGGCAGGCAATCTGAGGGATCCAGACAATTGAGATCGCCCTTGCCATCGCTGGCGAAGGAAGTCTATGCTAGTTGCCAACATAGAAGTTGCACGGATTGCGCGAGATAGATGTGGATTAGAAGGCTCCGCAATTTGACTTATCGAGTACACCATCTGGTGGATTGACGACAGTGGAGTTGCTCGAGTGAATGTTAAAGCGCAACGCAGTTTCAACTTAGAATTGTAGGTTTACCCATGAGTTCGCGCGGCCAAGTTGCATTTCCGGCCTCTCCAACGGGTTTGGACGGCTGGTCGGATTCGATAAAACAACTCCTTAGAAATCAGTTCGCCAAGGGCGTATCCAATGCCACGCCAAATGAGTTGTTTCGTGCCACTTCCGCTGCACTGCGTCCTCGAATTGTTGACGTAATGTTGGAGACTGAGGCGAGGTTTCGATCGGCCAATGCGAAGTCTATCTACTACGTGTCGATGGAATTTCT
>JANXQR010000140.1 GCA_025353435.1 Acidobacteriota bacterium
AGCACCAGCGGCAGGAAGCCCGCGATGATGAGGAAAAATTGCAGCACCTCGTTGTAGATGGCGCTGGTGAGGCCGCCGAGGAAGATGTAGGCGAGCACGATGATGGCCGAGAGCACGATGGAGAAGGTGAAAATGCCTCCGGGCGCCAGCCCGAGCGTGTTGAACAGCGAGTCGAAGACATGCAGCTCCTGGATGAGTCGCGCCATGGCGTACATGCTGATGCCGGAGCTGAACACGGTCATTACGGCGAAGGAGCAGGCGTTGAGCGCGCGGGTCTTTTCGTCAAAGCGCATGCGCAGGAACTCAGGCACGCTGCGGGCCTTGGAGCCGTAGTAGAACGGCATCATGAAAATGCCCACGAAGATCATGGCAGGGATGGCGCCGATGCCGTAGAACTGGGCGGTCTCAAGGCCATACTTGGCGCCCGAGGCACCCATGCCGATGACTTCCTGCGCGCCGAGGTTGGCGCTGATGAAGGCGAGTCCGCAGATCCAGGCGGGGAGCGCGCGTCCGGCCTGGAAGAAGTCCTTGCTGGTCTTCATGTAGCGCTTGAGGGCAAAGCCGATGCCCAGCACAAACACGAAGTACAGCAGCATGATGAGCCAATCGACGGAGGTGAGTTTTGCGGCTGTAAGCAAGAGGGCCGGCTCCTTTGCGCCTGTTGGGACGCGTGTTCGACAGTGAGACTTGAGGGAAAGTTACCGCACACAACTGTAAGCAGTTGGGAGCGGGTGCGTCCAGTGTAAATTGAAAAGGTTTTCAGATGTTCAACTGTCCGCCGGAAGGGGCCTCATTGCGCGACCCTATTCTCGGGCCCTCATTCAGGGTTAGGATGGAAACGAGAGGAGAAAACATGGTCACTCTCGATTGGTCCGATTGCCCGTTGGTTGAGATCGTCCCCGGCAAGGTTAGCGGCGCACCGCTGCTCAAGAACACCCGCCTGCCAGTCGAGGCAATCACCGGAAATTACGACGCATTCCGCGATGAGGGATTATCGCAGGACGCGGCCATGGCTGAAACACTCGATTGCTATCCTGAGGCCGGCCTCGACGCAATCAGGGCCGTTCTCAACTATCGCGACAAGCATCAATTTCAGGCACAGCTTTGAAGGTGTTGTTCGATGAGGACGTGCCGGCCAAGTTGGCGCGGTCCCTGCTCCAGCATGAAATTCACACTGTGGTCAGCATGCAGTGGGGGGGTATCAAGAACGGCGAATTGCTCACTTTGATCGAACGGGAGCGTTTCGACGTTTTTCTGACCGGCGACAAAAACATGGGCAATCAACAGCGGCTTGAGGGCCGTCCGTTTGCGGTGCTGATTATGTCCGCGATCAATTGGCCGGTGATCAAGCCGCACATTCAAAAGATCTCGGCCGCCATCGAAGAATCTGAATCTGGGACGGTCAAGATGATTGATTGCGGAGCCTTTATTCCACGGGTGAATCGGCAAGGCGAATGAGCACGGAAAGTGGCTCTTAGTCCGTGTCTCCGCATTTATGCTGTTAGAGCATGATTCCTACGCTGACATGGACCCCTGGGGGGGTTCGCTTTATCGACCAGACGCGGCTCCCTCTCGAGGAGAGCTATGTGCTCGCCACCACCTACGAACAGGTTGCGGATGTGATCGTGACCATGGTGGTGCGGGGTGCGCCGGCCATTGGTGTTTCCGCGGCTTACGGCGTGGCGCTGGGGGCCACGGAGTCGAAGGCGGCTACCGCTGAGGAGTTTGCGCCGGAGTTCGAGACGATCTGCGCGCGGCTGGCGGGGACCAGGCCTACGGCGGTGAACCTGTTCTGGGCGATCGACCG
>JANXQR010000153.1 GCA_025353435.1 Acidobacteriota bacterium
CGAACTGGCTCTTGAACGGCAGCAGGAAAAGAACAGGAATACGTACAGCAGAAACTAGGGAGCAGGGAACACATTGCCCATTCATGGTGTCTAACCAAGGGAGGCCGCACGTCGCGTTCTTCTGTTCACTGCACACTGTCCACTGTTTTTCTGGCCCCTGCATTCGTGCCGTATCCTGAACCCTGAGGGAGTTTGACCGATGACGCTTCTCGATGCACCCGCATATAACGAGGCACGGGAGCGGCGCAACCGCTTCATCGTCGTCGGCGCCCTCAGCACTTTTTGTGCGCTATTCATCGGGTTCTGGATTCTCGCCGGATGGCCGGTGGACTGGCCGTGGAACTGGTGGACGCACATGCAAGGGCGCGCCACCGTGAATACATTCTTCAAGGACGTCGAGAAGAATGATCTGGCGGCGGCCTACGGAGTGTGGCTTCACGACGCGCAGTGGCAGCAGCACGCAGGCAATTTTGGCAACTACACGTTCGACCGCTTCCAGGAAGACTGGAGTTCCAACAGCTCGCAGAACGAGTACGGCACCATCAAGAGCCATGACATTGTGGCCGCGCGCATGGCAGGCAATGTGCTGCTGATGGGGATTCGCCTCAACGGATCGAAGAGCAAGGCGCTGTTTTTGAACTACGACCCCAAATCGCACGTCCTCGGCTTCTCGCCGTTGGAACTTTATCTGGGGCCGTGAAAAGCAGGGATCGGGGATCAGGGAACAGGGATCAGAAAAGCAAGGCAGGCGGCTAGACGCTCGCGCTGCCATTGAGTTCAGCTTGTGCCTTTTCGAGGCTCGCCGAATCTTCCACGTTCAACGCCTTCTGCGCTGCGTCAATCTGCTTCATCAAACCGGTAAGCACCTTGCCGGGCCCAGCTTCGATGAAAACATTCGCTCCCGCAGCCACCAGCGATTGCACGCAATCTACCCAGCGGACCGCGCCTGTGACCTGCCGGATCAGCGCGTCGCGGGCCTCGGCAGCCGTAGTCAGCAGTTTGCCGGTGACGTTTGCGGCGACTGGAATTCGCGGATCATTGAGCTGAATCGCATCAAGCACCTGGGCCACTTCCTCTTGCGCTGGCTGCATAAGCGCACAATGGAACGGTGCGCTGACCGGCAGCATCACTGCGCGCCGTGCGCCCTTTGCTTTACAGATTGCCGCAGCCTTTTCGACGGCCGCGAGCGCGCCTGAAATCACCGTCTGACCAGGCGAATTTAGATTGGCGGCGGCCACCGGTTGGCCGGTTTCTGCGGCGGCTTCGGCACAGGCTTCAGCAACCAGTGCGGGATCGAGCATGAGAACGGCGGCCATGCCCCCCTGCCCTGCCGGCACCGCGAGTTGCATAGCCCGTCCGCGCGCCTTCACGGAGCGCACCGCATCGGCAAAGCTCAGTGTGCCCGCAGCCACGTGGGCTGACCATTCGCCAAGAGAATGCCCTGCGGCCAACTCGGGCACAATGCCTTCTCCGGCGAGCACCCGCCAAACTGCCACACTCACCGTGAGGATGGCGGGCTGGGTGTTTTCCGTCAACCGCAGGTCTTCTTCAGGCCCTTCGAAGCACAGCTTTGAGATGGAAATGCCGAGGGCTTCGTCGGCTTCTGCGAATGTAGCAGCAGCCGCGGGAAACTTGTCGGCGAGTTCGCGGCCCATGCCAATAGCCTGCGACCCCTGTCCCGGAAAAAGAAATGCAATCTTCTTGCTCATGTCAGAGAGGATTGTATCGTTTTTGCCCTGGAACCCTCGGCGTCACCCACA
Source organism: Acidobacteriota bacterium (assembly GCA_025353435.1). Classification (GTDB taxonomy): domain Bacteria; phylum Acidobacteriota; class Terriglobia; order Terriglobales; family Acidobacteriaceae; genus Telmatobacter. The sequence goes on from JANXQR010000153.1 coordinate 1,761, forward strand.
GAGGTGATTCCAATGTGCTTCAGGCGTCGCTTCCTCGGCCGCGCTAGAATTTGAGTATGCCCGCTGCAGCCGCTCTTTCTCCGGAAGTCCTGGCCAAATACGAGCCTGTCATCGGGCTTGAAGTACATGTGCAGTTGCTCACCGCCACCAAAATCTTCTGCGGTTGCGCCAACAAATTCGGCGCCGAGCCCAACACCAACATCTGCCCGGTGTGCATCGGCCTGCCCGGTGCCCTGCCGGTGCTCAATGCGAAGGCCGTCGAGTTTGCCACCCGGGCCGCACTGGCCCTGCACTGCCAGGTCCGCGAACGCTCCATCTTCGCGCGCAAAAACTACTTCTATCCTGACCTGCCCAAGGGCTATCAGATCTCGCAGTTCGACAAGCCCATCGCCGAGCATGGTTGGATCGATGTACCAACCGCCGACGGAAAGATGAAGCGTATCGGAATCACCCGCGCGCACATGGAAGAAGATGCAGGTAAAAGCATCCATGACGGATTCGCGGACTCCGCAACCCGTACCTACCTCGACCTGAACCGGTGCGGCACGCCGCTCATTGAGATTG
>JANXQR010000198.1 GCA_025353435.1 Acidobacteriota bacterium
ATCCCCGTCAAGATCACGGACACCTGCAACGGTGACTTCAACACGATCAAGAACAACATGAATGCGTGCATTGACGCCCTGGGCGGCCTCACGGAAGCGGAATTTGTCTTGCAGAAGATGGCGATAAATGACTATCGAACTGTAGTGGAGGGAAAGTATCAAGGCGTCTTCGCCACTGTCGCCGAGTCCGTCAATCTCGTACATCAAAGGATGACTCATGTTGTCAGCACGCTCAAAGACGTGTCGCACGGAGTCCTCGAGGAACTGCCGGAATACCGGAAGATCGGGCGCAGGTCGGAAGGCGACGAACTTGTTCCATCTCTGATTGGGATGATGGAGAGCATAAAAGGGCTGGTCGATGACGTCAATTTGCTTTCGACGGCGGCCATTGAAGACAAGCTGGAAACCCGCGCCGATGCAACAAAGCACCAGGGTGCCTATCGCCGGGTGGTAGAAGGATTTAACGGAACGCTGGACGTTGTCGTTGAAAAAGTTAACTGGTATCAGGGGATCATCGACGCCGTGCAGTTCCCGATTCATGTGATCGACAAGGACATGAAATGGGTATTTCTCAATAAGGCTTTTGAAAAGCTAATGGTGGAAAATCGCGTGATTCTCAGCCGGAAGGACGCGCCGGGCATGCCTTGCTCATCGGCAGGTGCAAGCATCTGCAAGACTGAGAACTGCGGCCTTGTGCAATTGGGCAAAGGCAACGGGGAAACGTACTTCGATTGGAATGGGCAGAACTGCAAACAGGAGTCCTCAAAGCTGGTTAACTTGAAGGGCGAGCACATAGGTTTTGTGGAAGTTGTGCAAGACCTTACGCCAATAGTGCGGGCAAAGAACTACACAAATATCGAAGTGCTTCGGGTGGCATCCAACCTCGTACAGATCGCGAATGGCGATCTGGATGTGAATCTTACGCTGGCGGATGCAGACAAGTTTACCACCGAAGTAAGGACTCAGTTCGAGCAGATCAACAGCAGCCTGGTCGAGTTGGTTAAGGCTACGAAAGAGCAGGCCAAGGCGGCACAGGAGATCGCGGGTGGAGACTTGTCAGTCGCAATCAACGTTCGCTGCGAGGCCGATGTGGTCGGCAGGAGTCTGGTTCGGATCACAAGGGCACTGCAAAGCCTTGTAGCAGATGCCGACATGCTGGCCAAAGCGGCCACGCAAGGGAATCTCGGCACGCGCGCTGATGCCTCCAAACACGTCGGGGACTATCGAAAGATCATCGAAGGGATCAACAGGACTCTCGATATCGTGGTTGAGCCACTCAAGACCACTGCTCAAAGTGCCATGGCACTGGCCTCCTCGGCTGAGGAAATGACCGCGGTGAGTCAGCAGATGGCGGGAAATGCCGAGGAAACCGCAGCTCAGGCAAATGCCGTTTCGGCGGCCAGCGAACAGGTTTCTGCGAACGTTGGCACCGTGGCTTCAGCGGCTGAGCAGATGCAGTCCTCGATTCGCGAAATATCGAAGAACACCAATGAGTCCGCGCGCGTAGCGAAGAACGCCGTAAGCGTGGCCCATACAGCAAATGAAACGGTCAAGAAGTTGGGCGAGTCAAGCCAGGAGATCGGCAACGTCATCAAGGTGATTACTTCGATCGCGCAACAAACCAACCTGCTGGCACTCAACGCGACCATCGAAGCCGCGCGTGCCGGAGAGGCAGGCAAGGGCTTCGCGGTGGTGGCCAACGAAGTTAAGGAACTTGCCAAGCAGACTGCCAAGGCGACTGGAGAGATTGGCCAGAAAATCGAGGCCATTCAGGGCGATACCAAGGGTGCTGTCAAGGCCATCGAAGAGATCGGCACAATCATCAACCAGATCAACGATATCTCCAATAGCATCGCCTCGGCCGTTGAAGAGCAGACGGCGACAACCAACGAAATCGGCCACAGCGTGGCTGAAGCAGCAAAAGGGGTAGGTGACATTGCAAAAAATATCGGTGGTGTCGCTCTTGCCGCAAAGAACACGACTCAGGGCGCAACCGATACGCAGAAGGCCTCTCAGGAGCTGAGCCATATGGCGGCACAACTCCAGAAGGTCGTCTCGAAATTCACGTTCTGATTACTGGTCTGAGTGGAACGCGGGTAGGAGAGGTAGTGCCTCGGCTACCCGCGTTCCATCGCTCAAGCAATGGGGAAGGATGATGGCCACAGCACTGGTAGTTGACGATTCAAGCTCCATGCGCATGATCCTCCGCAAGACACTGGAGGAACTCGGATTCGAAGTGCGCGAGGCCGGGAATGGCAAAGAGGCACTTTCCCTGCTCGCCAGCGAAACGAAACCGATCTCCCTTGGTCTTTTGGATTGGAATATGCCTGAGATGGACGGCTTTGAACTGCTCCAAAAGGTTCGGGCAATTCCAGAACTAAATTCATTGGTCATCATCATGGTGACCGCAGAAACCGAACTCGAGCATATTGCGGACGCTCTTGAGGCTGGAGCGAACGAATACGTGATGAAGCCCTTTACTAAAGACATTTTGGTTAGCAAACTCGAGCTGACCGGGATCGAATTTTGAGAGGCACGACATGGCTACGGTGCGAAGGCGATCGCTTCTGCCGGGAGAACGTATCCGGGTGTTGGTGGTGGATGACTCAGTTGTTATCCGCCGGCTCGTAACCCAGGCACTCGAGAAGGACCCGGAGCTTCAAGTCGTCGGAGTTGCGTCGAACGGCGCCATCGCG
>JANXQR010000365.1 GCA_025353435.1 Acidobacteriota bacterium
GTTGCAGGTGTCCGTGATCTTGGCGGGGATGTCGCCTTTGCTGATGAGATCCACGTAATTGGATGCAAGGTTCAGTGGAGCAATCACGGTGTCGAGCATCAGGTTCACGCCCTCAACCACCTTGCGGTTAGTCCCCTCAAACTGGTCTGCCATTCCGCGCTCGCTGAGGCGGCCATCGAGCGCAGCCTGAACCACACGAAGTATCTCTTGCTGAAGTCGATCGTCATCATGACGAGCTGGTTCATGAATGTCTGGGCGATCCAAAACGGCGGCGCCGTTGGACGAATTTCGGCCGGACGGTACCTGCCGAGCGTTGCTCGTTTGCCTTGCCATCTCTTTTTGCTCCTCGCAATACTTGTCGTGCTCTACTATTCGGTTACCTGCGCCCGATCTTCGGACATATCCTTATCTCTTTGCCATTGGCCCAATCGGCCAGACAGTTTTCCCATAGACTTCGTTCAATACTTGCGCAAGACCCGAATAAACGGCAGATGTCCCACAGAACAGACCAACCCATCCGGCAAGCTTCGTGATTGTTTCGTTGCCGGTTGAATCGCCGAGTGCAAGCAGAGCAAACAACGCGGTAAGCGAACCGAACACCACCTGCAACGCGCGACTCAAACGCAGCGTCCCAATGAAAAGAACAGCAGTGAATATGCCCCACATGGCAAGATATGCGGGCATTGCAAATTCTTTCCCGGGAGCAGCAATGGCCAACCCAGCCTTGGGGAGAACGACAATCGCCACCAGGGAAAGCCAGAACATGCCGAAGCTGGTAAACGCCGTGGCCGCAAAGGTGTTGCCCTTTTTCCATTCCATGATTCCGGCGATGACTTGCGCCAGACCACCGTAGAAAATTCCCATCGAAAGGATCATCGAATCAAGCGGGAAGAATCCTGCGTTGTGAAGATTGAGCAGGATAGTTGTCATGCCAAAACCCGCCAGCCCAAGAGGGGCAGGATTCCCGGTTCTATCGTTCGAAAGCATATCGATCATTGATCTCTCCTAAAGGGGACGGAAAAGCGGCATTGCGAACAGAGGTGACCTTCTCAGAAACCAAGCCCTTGGCGATCCGGTCCACGCGTTGCCACTTAGTTCTCCTGGACGAATGTCTAAGGTGACTCAACACCGTTATCGGCATCCCAACAGAGAATCTTCAGATTCGCTCGTTTTCCCATGTTTTCGGGAACAACCTAGGCACATCTCGGGGCAGGAGTTCTAAATGGGGAGCCAGTTTTTGACCTTCCGCATTTGGGCGGCCAGGGTTTCTTCACACCTTGCGTCAGAACATGGGCTCGGCCGCCACCCACCCTTCAAGCCTCGGACTGCCATGGCGACGCCTTGTGGAAGAGTTGCCGGCGCGAGTACTGCCATGGCCCAAAGGCCACGCGGATTGTCCTATAAGGTACTGGGCCGACGAGATAATCGACAGAATATCGACTGTCCAGGATGAAGGTGGGGGACTGAGAGATTGATATGTTTATCTAGTGTGGAATTCTTCGACGTCGGATTTACGCAACACTACATTGAGGCTCACCATCAGGGCGCCAAAAATTTGGTCATATACGCATTGCCTGGATCAAACGAGTCATGGATGATTCCGAGTGCCTTCAGTTGAGAGTAGGTCGCATGCCAACGCTCAGCCGTCATGGCGCCGATCGTGTCGCCGTTTCCGCTACTTCCTGCGACAAATGCTCCCTCCAATAAGGCCTTTGCCGTATACGCCTCCTGGGCGGGATTCAACGCGGGATTTAGAGTCAGCAGATATGCATTGGTAGGTCGGGGATTTCGCAGATACTCCTGCCAGCCGCGAATACTTGCACGAACGAACTTCGCCGCCACGTCGGGGTTCTGGGCGGCGAATTCGCGGGTGGTGAACTGAACGCGGTAGGGATCGTAACCCGATCTGCTAATAAGCAGAGTGCGGACATCGGCTCCCGCCTGTTTGGCGAAGAACGGTTCGCTGGTTACGAATATCTGTTGAACGTAGTCCCGATCGGCGAGGAAATTTGCAATCGAAAGTGCGGATGGGATCTGACGGACTTTATGCAGGCCGTACCGGCTGATGACGTACTTCAACCAGGTGGCACCCGTCTGGGCTGCGATCGTGTGGCCTTCCAGATCCTTGAAATCTCGAATCGCTGAATCTCCATGGAGCATGATCGCTTGCGGATCATGCTGCATGGTTGCGGAAACCGCGACAAGAGGAAGTCCATTCGAATTCCATTCGAGAACCTGGTCGCTTGATCCCAGCCCGAATTCCGCCCTTCCAGTGGCCACCAATTGCGCCACGCTTCCGTACTGCGGGAGGGGCAGAATGGTGACGTCAAGGCCCTCAGCCTTGTAGTAACCCATCTGTTGCGCGGTGAAGAATCCTCCCTGCTCCGGTTGGGGATACCAGTCCAGTTGCAGGCGCACCGGAATCAATCCATTCGCTAGGCCCGCTTGGCGGGAATGGCAACCCAATGCCACCACTAAAATCAATACCATGAACATGGCCAAGCAGCGGAGGCAGAGTCTTCCAGAGAGCAACGTTGACCTCACGGGAGTGATTCCCTTGAAAGAAAAGTATCATGCGATGAATACTCAGCGGCTGATTTCTTGCAATGCCAAGGACCGTCTTCGGTCTCGCCCAACGACTATCGCCGAAGTCGATTCTTTATCTCGTCCTGACTTCCGGCATGCTAGGTTCAAGCATGGACTCCGATATGTCCGGAAGCCGTCCGTCAACCCGCCGGGCCCTACGGCTATCTCTGCTTGCGCTTGACCACAAACGCATGTTATCGCTGGCGGCCTTCACTGCACGATCCATGCAAACCGAGAGCCCTCGGCCATTTGGCGCCTCGATTGTCCACACCAAAACTGGCGAGCAACTTGTGCGCGCCCTTAATGCTGTACGGCAGCGATGTGACCCAAGTGCACATGCTGAAGTTCAGGCAATCCGGCTGGCAGCAAGTCGGACCAAGCAGATTTCGCTCGCCGGATACACGCTTTACACCACGTGCGAGCCCTGCGCAATGTGCATGAGCACGGCGCTCTGGGCTGGTCTTGATCGGGTAGTATTTGGCGCGACGATTGCTGACGCCAATCGACACTGCAATCAGATTCAAATCCCCGCAACGGAGGTAGCTGCCCGCAGCGATATGAGATGCATGGTGGACGGGCCGATCCTGCGCGACGAATGTTATGCATTATTCACGCATCCGCGAATGCTGCGCGCATTCAGACAGTGGTCGACGCGCAACAGGAACAAGTAAGTTACTTTCTCCTTGAGGTCTTGTCGATGTCAGTGAGCATCGCTGTGGATTTGTCACAACTCGTGTCAGATCCGGCCCGGGTCTTGACGGCACCGCAGATCCTGGACCGTCTGTCTCACGATTTTTACTGGTACTCTCCGATTCTGCGGCCGCTACTCGTATCAAAGATTGCTGATGTAGCTGTTCAACCGCGAGATACCCATGAGTTAATCGCAGTGCTAAAGTATGCGGGCCGACACGGAGTGCCAGTAACGGTGCGCGGCGCCGGCACAGGAAATTATGGGCAGTGTGTACCGCTAGAACGCGGGATCATCCTCGATCTTTCGTTGATGGACAAGCTCGAAGAGATTACGCCTGACGGTGTTGCTGTGTGCCAGCCCGGACTGCGCCTCGGTGCGCTTGAGACCGCGGCGCGTGCTGAGGGATGGGAACTGCGCATGTATCCTTCAACATTGGTGAAAGCGTCCATAGGCGGATTCCTCGCAGGTGGTTCGGGCGGAATCGGCTCCGTGACACACGGAGGTCTGCGCGACTTTGATACGGTGCGCGGTTTCGAAGTCGCGACCATGGAAGAACAGCCGCGCATTGTGATGCACGAGGGCGAAGCCGTGCATGAGATTCTGCACGCATGGGGCACCAATGGGGTGCTCACCCGAATCTGGTTCGCTCTAACTCCGAAAGTCGAGTGGACTCAGTTCACGGTGGCCTTCAAGACTTACGATCAGGCATTCACATTCGCGGAATCGATTGCCTGCGATTCCACTTGGACCAAGCGCCTCGTCACGGTGTTCGAATGGCCGATTCCTTCGTTCTTTACTCCCGTAAAGCGAATTGCGCGGCAGGGAAAATCGCTGGTGTTAGTGATGATTGCGACTGACCAGTTGGAGCCACTGCGTCGAATTGTGAGGACATCCGGCGGCGAAGAGACATTTTCCGGAGCGTACGACGGCCCGCGCACGCAGCCCCTGCTTAGCGATTACACCTGGAATCACACCACGCTGTGGGCCATGAAAGCTGACACCGCCTATACATATTTACAGTGCGGGTTTTCGACAACGAATTGCAGGGAGCAGTTTCGCCTACTGCGCGAACGCTATGGCAACGAAATTATTTTCCATATTGAATTCATGAAGAACGGCTCTGGCGAGG
>JANXQR010000225.1 GCA_025353435.1 Acidobacteriota bacterium
CCTGCGCGCGCCTCTGCCGGAGCCCGGGTGAGGAAGCTATGGGCGAAGCGACACGGTCAAAACGAGATTGGCGACGCGCAACCTGTAGGGGAGACACCGTTCAATCGAGTGTCGGCGATGTCGGCTGCGCGGCTCAGCGCCGTTCCCCGCGGCTCCGTGCGACTGCGCATGGCGGGACTGGTAATGGCGGAATTGCGCTTGATGCTCAAAGGCCAGCGATGGTGGTGGTATGCAATTGCGGCAGGGTTATGGGTAGGGTGCGTTGCATCTCCGATTGAGGCTGCGAGATCCGGCGTTCTGGCGGTTGCGTGGATATGGCCCACGCTGATCTGGTCGCAGATGGGTGCTCGCGAAACGCAGCGTTCGGTGGGATTGCTGGTGTTCTCAGCGCCCCGGGCAGTTCCGCGTCAACTGCTTGCAGTCTATGCCGCGGGCGTTGTGGTGGCGATGGCGACAGGCAGCGGCATGGCTCTGCGCCTGCTCGCGGCAGGTGACGGTGCGGGACTGGCAGCATGGACGGCTGGGGCAATGTTTGTTCCAGCCTTTGCCCTGGCCCTGGGAGTGGTTACCGGCAGCCGCAAGGCCTTTGAAGCGCTCTACACGATTTGGTGGTACGCTGGGCCGCTGCACCACATTCGCGGCATCGATTTCATTGGAACTAGTCCGTTGTCGAGCACGCCCGTTGCGTTCATTGTCGGTGCGCTTGTGCTGGTGGCGGCGGCTTACGCGGCGCGCCAGGCAAGGGTAGCTTACGCATAAGCAAACCCGGTTCGCGTAGTCACTGACAGCGCATCCTCCGTACAATAAGAATGGATGGCTTTCACCGAACAATACGATGTGGTGGTTGTGGGAGCGGGGCATGCCGGATGCGATGCCGCGATGGCCGCTGCGCGCATGGGCCTGAAGGCCGCGCTCATCACCATGAACATGGACCTGATTGCGCAGATGAGCTGCAATCCGGCGATCGGTGGCGTGGCCAAGGGGCACCTGGTGCGCGAGGTCGACGCGCTTGGCGGCATCATGGGCGAAGTCGCCGATGCCGTGGGCATTCAGTTCCGCTTGCTCAACACATCCCGCGGTCCCGCCGTGTGGTCGCCGCGCGCGCAATGCGACAAGCAGCTTTACCGCGTGAAAATGCGTGAAGTTCTCGAAGGCCAGTCGGGGCTACATATTCGCCAGGCTGAAGTGGTGGATCTTGTTTTTGACGAGGGAACAAAAGAGCAGGGAATAGGGACCAGGGAACAGGGAACAGAAAACAACGCGCGTCGCCGCGTGGTTGGCCTGAAACTGCGCGATGGCCGCCGCCTGATGGCCGGGGCCACCATCATCACCACCGGCACGTTTCTCAACGGATTGATTCACTGCGGAGAAGAGCGCTATCCTGCCGGCCGCAGCGGCGAGCCTGCCTCCGTGCTGCTGGGCGAAGCGCTGCGGCGGCTTGGCTTGCGTACATGCCGGCTCAAGACCGGCACACCGCCGCGGCTCGATGGCCGCACCATCAAGTGGGAGACATTCGAAGAGCAACCCGGCGACGCCGATCCCACTCCGTTCAGCTTCCGCACCAAGAAGATTGCTCAGCCGCAGATCAGCTGCCACATTGCTTACACCACGCCGGAGACGCTGCGGCTGATCCGCGAAAATGTGCATCGCTCGGCTATGTACTCGGGGCAGATTGAAGGCATCGGACCGCGCTATTGCCCATCCATTGAAGACAAAATCGTCAAGTTCCCTGATAAGACGCAGCACCAGTTTTTCCTCGAACCCGAGGGGCTCAACACGCACGAGGTCTACGTCAACGGCATGTCGACGTCGTTGCCAATGGAGGTGCAGTGGCAGATTGTGCGCTCGATTCCAGGACTTGAGGATGCGGAGATGCTGCGGCCCGGATACGCCATCGAGTACGACAGCGTGGATGCAACAGAACTCGATCGAACGTTGCGCGTGAAGAGCATGGAAGGTCTTTACCTCGCGGGACAGATCAATGGGACCAGTGGCTATGAGGAAGCGGCGTGCCAGGGCATCATGGCCGGCATCAACGCGGCATTGTGGATTAAGGGCGAGCCGCCCTTCACCATGGATCGGACTGAAGGGTATACCGGTATCCTGATCGACGACCTGATTTCGAAGGGCACCAACGAGCCGTATCGCATGTTCACATCGCGCGCGGAGTTTCGGCTGCATTTGCGCATTGATAATGCTGATCGCCGCCTTACGCCGTATGGGCGCAAGCTCGGTCTCATCAACGATGCGGCATGGGCCGAGTTCGAGCAGAAGCAGGCGCGCATGGCCGAGCTGGAACGATTTCTTGTGACGCGCAAGGCCGATGCAAACGGGCTGCGCGTTGCAGGCTTCAGCGAGTTGACCGCAACGGCGGGCCAGACCTGGGCACAGATGTTGAAGCGTCCGGAAGTAACGATGGAGCCGGTTCTGCGAGCGGTTCACGATGAAATTGCGAGTCATCCGTTGCTTGCGCATTTCGTCGATCAACCCGAGAACGATCCAGTGGCGCGCGCCGCCATACGCAATGAAGCGCGCGCCGTGGAGACGGAGATCAAGTTCGCCGGTTATCTCGATCAGCAGAAGAAGTCCATTGAAAAGATGAAAGCTGCTGAGGCCGTCAACATTCCTGCATGGATCGAATACAGCGCGATCAGCGGGCTTAGTCGCGAGATGCGCGAGACGCTGGAGCGCGTGCGTCCGCTGACCATTGGACAGGCCAGCCGCATTCCCGGCGTGACCCCCGCGGCGCTTAGCCTGGTGCATGTGTCGATCCGCCTGCAGGGCGCGCGAAGAGCGGCTGTTGCAGCAAGCTGAATTGCGCGATTGCGGCTTGGTCGTGATTTAGATTGAGGTATGCTTTTTAGTTCTATCCAAGGCGCCGCAATTCTTTGTTTGTTATCCACCGTTCTTGCGAGTTCACAGCAAACATCGCCTGCTCCGGTCCGCGCTCGCGATCTTGGAGTTCCATTTGAGGGAACGCCCGGGCTGCTGAACGCGATTACGGACGTGCCTGGGGTGGAGGTCGGCGCTACCACGCTGATTCGAGGTGACGGAGCGCTGAAGGTGGGTGAAGGTCCGGTGCGCACCGGCGTGACCGTGATCCTGCCACGCGGCAAGACGAGTACAGATCCCGCATACGCAGGCTGGTTCAGTCTGAATGGCAATGGCGAAATGACGGGAACCACCTGGGTGGAAGAGTCAGGATTTCTGGAGGGTCCCGTCGCGATCACGAATACTCACAGCGTGGGAACTGTACGTGATGCACTGATCGCATGGGGGCTCAAGCATCAGGCGCTGAGACAGCCGTGGTCGTTGCCGGTGGTTGCCGAAACATGGGATGGGTGGCTCAACGACATTAACGGATTCCACGTGAAGCCGGAGGATGTGTTTGCCGCGCTCGATTCAGCAAAAATCGGAAATGTCGCGGAGGGAAATACCGGCGGCGGCACGGGCATGGTCTGCTATGGCTTCAAGGGTGGCACCGGGACTGCCTCCCGCGTGCTCTCGAAGGCAGAAGGCGGATACACGGTGGGAGTGCTGGTGCAGTGCAATTGCGGCCGCCGGCCGCAGTTAGCCATTGCTGGCGTTCCGGTTGGCAAGGAGATTCCGCAGACGGCGACTCATGCCCTTGCTACTCCTGCTACACCGCCGGCCGAGCATCCGGGCAGCGAATTGCAAGGGGATGTAGGGTCAATCATCATTGTCGTTGCTACGGATGCACCGCTCTTGCCTCATCAACTCAAGCGCATTGCGCGGCGCGCTTCCTTGGGGCTGGCGCGGACGGGGTCAGTCTCCGGTAACAGTTCTGGCGACATCTTTCTGGCCTTCTCGACGGCGAACCCGCATGCAGACGCGGCACCGGGCCCCAACACAGTGCAGACCGTTTCGAACGATCGCATTACTCCATTGTTTACGGCGACAGTGGAGGCGACGGAAGAGGCAATTGTGAACGCGATGGTTGGGGCAAAGACCATGACCGGAATCGACGGGCACACTGTGGACGCACTTCCGCATGAAGAACTTCAAAAGGTACTGAAGAAGTACGGCCGCTGAGGGCTTCTGCGATCTGGACGCTTATTGATTGGTCTTGTCACCCTTGGAAAACAGCGGAATGTGAAACGGCATCTCGGCGTCCGACTTTTTCTTGTTCTTGCTCGCGGGGCCGTCCTCGCGCAGCACGGTACGCTGCGAGTTCACGCAAACCCATCCACTGCGCAAACGCTGGAAGACGTGCGTGAAAATGCCCTTCTCGTCGATCGGCGCCGTAGCCACCTTGTGATGCAGGACGTAGGTTCCATTGGCGACGGCAACGTCACCCAGCATTCGAACAGTGATGATGCGCTGATCGAGATGGAGCGTCTTGTCCTCACCATTGATCAATTGCGCGAGTTGCTGATTGCGGGTGGTGATGTCGCCGGACGCGGAGATATCGACGAAGAGCGGAGAGAGGACCAACTCAAGACCATATTGGTCGCGAACGTTGATGGAGTTGGACCAGCCGTCTTCGACCTTCTGAAACTCGCGAACTTCAGGCGAATCGGTGGTGGTTGCCGTCGACGCCGGGTGAGGACTTGTCGCAGTCGATGGGCTTTGACCGTAGACAGCGCAGCAGGACAGCATTATGGCAGCAAAGCTGGCAAATTTCGAAGTCATCAAGCGGAGACTCCCCATGGATCCATCATAGCTCTTTGACTCATGAAGAAGCCCTGAGGAAGCGGGGAATTGAATGGCGGTTACAGCAGCGCCTGGAGATCTTCGGGCTGATGAATCATCACGATGGCATCTTCGATCGTGATCCATCCATCTTTGCGGAACTGCCCCAGCGTGCGCGTAACAGTCTCACGCGTCGTGCATGTCATCGAAGCCATCTCTTCGTGAGTGAGCAGGAGCGGGAATCGGAATCCGCTGTTCACGCTCTCTCCGATTTGATGGGCGAGCTCAAGCAGCAGCCGCCCCAGGCGTCCTGCCACTGTCTCCGATAGCGCAATCCGGCACGCATCCTGTAGTGCGAAGCGATATTCCTGGCAAATGCATTGCACGGCGCGCATCTGTGCTTCCTTATGGGCACGCAGAAAATTCTGGAATCGATCGCGCTCCACCGGACGCAGCTGCGCGGCGGTGAGAGATTCCGCGGATACTTCATACACGCCATGGGAAAGAACTGCGTAGAGCCCCAACATGGAACCGGGCCCCGCTACACGCACAATCATCTCCCGTTCCTTGCTGCTCCCCGCGGTCAACTTGATGTAGCCGCTGCAAATCAGATAGAGGCAGCGTGAATCTTCGCCCTGTTTGAACAGAGATGCCTGTGCCGGAAGCGAGATGGTGCTGGTAGCCAGTTCAAGATCCGCAAGGACCGAACTTCCCAGCGAACAGAACCAACCGGGGCGGCGATTGGAGCAGGCCGCACAGCCCACCGGTAGTTGCCGGCTCAACGGCTTGTGCCGTGTGTGATTTACCGAGATGTGTTCTAAGTCCGCCATATTTCCGTTCACTCCCGCCGCCGAAGCGTTTCGCGGTGGATCCCCTTCGCCGAAACCTTAAAAAGGTCTATATCGCGCGTTTATCGAACCCTGAAGGGATTGCGCTTTGTGCCAGTGTGCATCATCGTCCGCCGTCTGAATGTGATGGGGCTCACGGACATTCGGAAGAAGCTGACCCTCCATTGAGACGATTCCACAGCCAAGACGCGTCGATATCAACCGAGAGAAAATCGGTTTTCTTGGGGGAGTGTGACACAGCATGGAAAGTCCAATCAAAATTCCTCAACGAACGTGATAAGCATCACCGCCCCATCGAGTGAACAAATCGTAACCTCGGCCAATGAAGTGATGCTTCGCACAGTAGCTCTTCTGTACGAAGCTCACATCACGTTGGGTCGGAGCCCTTCGCCCATCAGCTTGGTACTAACTGTCCAAGTTCGGTTCAGGCGATACAGAAGGGCGCGCAATTCATGCAAGGCGGTTCTTATGCTTAGAGGTAGGTCAGTGACAACGATGCTGAGTGGTGCAGTTCCGGGGATCAAGACCGGGCTGAAATTTTCTGTTTTCATCCTGGGGGTCCTCCTTTTGGGTTCCTACGCGCTGGCAGCTCCGGGCGCCAAGCCAGCAGACAAGCAGTTGAAACAGCCGGCGGCTTCGGAGTTAGTTGGATCCGAGACCTGCGTTACCTGCCATGAAGAAGTCTCCAAGGGATTTGCAGAGAACCCGCACACCAAAATGGCGCTCATGCACGGCAAGAGCGGCATTACGTGCGAGAACTGCCATGGCGCGGGCAAAGAGCACGTGGACGGCGGCGGAGATGTGACGAAGATCTTCAATCCCGCCAAGGCAAGCGCGAAGGCACTGGATGAGCGCTGCCTGAGCTGCCACGCGGGCCAGCATGCCAACTTCGATCGCTCGGCGCACGCCAAGGCGAACGTGAGTTGCATCAGCTGCCACAGCATTCACAAGAGCGAGGAGAAGGCCACGCTGCTCAAGACAGCACAGCCGAATCTCTGCTTCGGATGCCATAACGATCAGAAGCCTCAGTTCAGCATGGCCTTCCACCACAAGGTGAACGAAGGCGTGGTGTCCTGCTCGGATTGCCACGATCCGCACGGCACATTCGGAAAGAGCAACCTGAAGTCGACTGCAGATCAGAACGCTGTCTGCACCAAGTGCCACATGGAAACGCGCGGACCGTTCGTCTTTGAGCACGCCGCGGTGCGGGCGGAAGGCTGCGTGGGTTGCCACACTCCGCATGGATCGCAGAACGCCCGGCTGCTGAATATGGCGAGCATTACCACGCTGTGCAACCAGTGCCACAGTCCGGTTGGGGCGGGTGCGGTACATGGTCAAGGCGCAGGTTCGAATAGCGCGACGCCATGCATCAGCTGCCACACCATGATTCATGGTTCGAACCTCAGCCAGGCATTCATCAGGTGATGGGGCAGTGCCGCATCTCCCATTCGTTGGGCGGGGCGGCAGGGAAACGCAACGACTTCGCACTCTGAGTGCAAGTTTTTCTGACGAGAGCAAGGATGTTCAAGTGAGGCTTTATATGAACAAGTTAGGCAGGTTCGTTTGGCTGCCCGCAGTGGGACTCGGGTTCGCCGCAATCATGATGACGACTGGTCTGGCATTCGCCCAGGCTCCGACGTCCGGCAATCCGATACCGGAGCCGGGTTCATCGATGTCAATTCCAACGGGGTATTCCTTCCACGAAGCCGTGGATCTTGGCGGGCACATGACGAATGTCGCCGGTAGCCCGGCGATGTACGGCACGATGGTCAACATGAAATCCGGTCCGCGCGTGCTTGGAGAGACCTTTGAACTGCGTGCGCTTCCTGGGACCAAGAACACTATTGTTGACTCATTCAAGGCTTCCGCTGGTGGGTTAGGCGGCGACCCTTACAGCTTCGCCAAGGTGGATTTCTTCAAGGGCAAGGCCTACGAGTTCTCGGGAATCTTCCGTCGCGACCGGCAATACTTCGACTACGACCTGCTGGGGAATCCCAATATTGTTCCCGCGTCGATTTCAGTCGGGCCTTCGAAGTCGCCCACGGGTTCATTCCAGTGGGGGCCGATTAATCAATCACCGGTGATGTTCAACACGGTGCGCCGCATGACGGACACCAATCTTACGATCAATCCACTTTCGACGTTCACGTACCGCGTAGGATACTCGCGTTACAACTTCGAGGGGCCAAGCCTGAGCCCCACCTACTCGATTGCCAAGTATGACGCACTGTTGAGTCAGTACGAGCGCAACAGCATGGACGACTTCAGCGGAGCGGTCGAATGGAAGCCGGTGCAGGGAACCAGGCTGATCGCTGAGGAACAGATCAGCCACTACATGGCGGACTCCTACTTCACCCTGGCGCCAGGCGCCATGAACGCGCAAGAGGCCGACGGACGCCGTGTAGCCTTGGGGAACTGGGACAGCCAGACGCCCTATGGCATAGGCGGCTGCAACACAGCCAGTCTGGGCAGTGCATACACCAATGCGACGACGTATACGATCTTCACGGCTTCGCAAATGCCCAACCAGCTGCCGGTTGTCAATCCCGCATGCTCGGTTGTGACAAGTTACATGCGTTCTCAGCCGACACGCGTTTTCTCGCCAACCGAGATTCTTCGCCTTCAAAGCTCGAGCATCAAGAACGTCACGATGAATGGCAACTTCCGATACACCACTGCCCAGATGGACCTTTCCAACTTCTACGAGGGTGTTACGGGTCTCATGGGGGCAGTGCGCTCGATTCAGTACAACGGCAATGCCAGGGCGCACCGGGCGGTTGTGGCTGCCGATTTTGGATTCATCTGGCAGGCCACTCCGGAGTTCACTCTTTCCGACCAGGCGAATTTCTCCAATGCGCAGGAACCGGGCTATTCCAACGTACCGATTTCAACCACACTTTCTACACCTTCCGCGCCAAACCAGTCAATCAACTACAGCGGAGCGCTGACCAGTGGACACGCCCAGGCGCTTCCTCATGGAATCAACGGCTATCTCACCTACAACTTCTTCGGCCAGAGGTTCCTGACCAACAATCTGACGGGTAGCTGGGAACCGTCACCTCGCACCACGCTCTCACTCACCTATCGCTACGGCAATCACAATATCGCCCAGGGCGTTCCTCATAACGGGCCGATTCCAACGGCGCTGGCTGACCCGGTCAACGGTTCGGTCTCCATTACCGAGAATGCAGGTATTCTGGGCGTAGCCTACCGAGTCACCAATAACTGGAACCTCAACGGCAGCGTCGAGGTAGGTTACTTCGACAACGCGTTCACCTCCGTCAGCCCCCGGCAGTTCAAACAGTACAAGATCCGCACCGCTTACAAGCCCAGGCCGTGGGCGACGATCTCGGGCGCATTCAATGACCGGGAGCGGCACAACAACACCAATAACAACCTTGACGCTGTTGCATCAGGCGACTCTGTGTACTTTGGACCGATCAACCACGTCGATTACAGCCGGATCGCCAGCGTAGGCGCGATGCTCGCGCCGAACGAGCACTTCGGGCTCGACCTCAGCTACGGCTACACCGACGTGTACACGGCGACCAACATCTGCTTCACAAGCGGCGCGACGGCAACATTGCCGGGTGCAGCCACCTTAACCGGCAATGGCACACCGAATGTGTGCCCAGGCGTCTTTGCCAGGGGTTCAACCACGCAACTGGTGGATTTCTTCGCCAGGGACTTTCTTGATGCTCCGACGCAGTTTGGGTCGGTGGCGGTGAACATCACTCCGGATACCAAGGTCCGCACCGATATCGGCTATCGCGTCACCTCGGTGAAAGGCAGCCGCTTCTTCAACGATGCGCGGGATGTGGCCGGATCGCTGGTCTCAACCTACCAGTCTCCGTTCGCCAGTGTCTCATGGAAGCTGACTAAGCGTATGACGTGGAAAGCGGAATACAACTACTATCGCTACGGCGAAGGCGGTCCTTCCGGCGCCCAGTACTGCAGCAACACGGTTGGGTTCACAGCCGCCGTTGTGCCTTGCGCCACAATGGCCTTTACAACCGGCAGAAACGAAGCGTCATCCGGCTTGACAGCGGCGCGCGATTTCAATGCCAACAATTTGACTCTTGGAGTCCACTACGAGTTCTAATCGCGGGATCTCCGTCTGCACGAAGGAAGATTGACGAGCATAACGAAAAGGGAGATTGCCTATGAAGATCCGGACTGCAATAGCTCTTGGCGCGGTGATCGCGGCTACGGCCACGACCTTCGCGGCCGAGCCGGGAGCCGACACCTACAAGGCCAAATGCCAGATGTGCCATGGGGCAAGCGGCTTGGCCGATTCTCCCGCAGGCAAGGCGATGAAAGTGAAGCCCATCACCGATCCCTCGGTGAAGAAACTCACGGAAGCGGAGATGATTACGGCAACCACGAACGGCGAAGGCAAGATGAAGCCGTTCAAAGACAAGCTGACCGAAGGTCAGGTCAAGGATGCAGTCGCGTACTTTCGCACATTCTTGAAGTAGACAAAACAGTTCCGCTGATTCCATGCGCGGTCAGGAAGGACCATCTTCCTGGCCCGCAGTTCGGATACGATGCATACGGCTGCCGTTCTCACTGCAAGCCGGCGCCGAAAAATTCAAGGAGTATTTGCAATGACAAAGGCACGTCGTTCACAAGTGGTGTTGGCCCTCCTGGTTTCTCTGGGCAGCGCCGTGGGCTTTGCTGAATCCGGCGAAGCGATCTACAAAGCCAACTGCCAGAGCTGTCACGGAGCCACCGGGACACCGAACGCCGGAATCGCCAAGATGATGGGCGTCAAGCCGGCTGCCGAGTACAAGACCACTGAAAAGGAACAGATCGAGTCCGTCACCAAGGGCAAAGGCAAGATGAAGCCACTCTCACCCAAACTGACCGACGCACAGATCAAGGACTCCGTCACGTACTTCCGCACACTCAAATAGCCAATGGGCAGGTTGCAATTGCAAGTTAAGGCCCGCCTCGGTGGCGGGCCGTTCATTCCGAGACCTCAGGGGGGTTGATTGCCGTTTCTTGAAAGATTCCGCCAACAGTGGGTGCGGCCGGCGCTGTTCTTCGGCAACAATCCCTTGAGTCTCGCTGGGGGCGCCATCACCACCGCGGCCGGCGCAACCATGGTCGGGTACTGGCTCTTCGAGCTGTTTGGACGCTCG
>JANXQR010000240.1 GCA_025353435.1 Acidobacteriota bacterium
AAAAAGATATGCCGAAGGAAACAATATTGGGTCCGGAGCAATCCGAGATTTTTTTGGAAGCCTCGACCGTCACAAGGCAGCCAAAGGGCTCTTTGTAACCACCTCAGCCTTTTCCGAAGCAGCCATGGAGACCGCGGAGTTCTTAAGCAAGAGAATTGTTCTAATCGGTGGGGACCAGCTCGCGTCTCTGATGGTTCTGCACAATGTTGGATGTAGGGTCGAATATACGCTTCACATCAAGAAGATCGATGAGGAGTTCTTTGAGGCATAGGAAACGATTACTTCCACAAGGCTATTTGCCAGAAGCGAAGCATCGTCCTGCCCTTTTACAATCAAATCCGATGACTACCACCACCCACGCTCAGCAACTCCTTTCCCTGCTCGCCCGCACCAGCTTCCGCCTTGGCCAGTTCAAGCTCTCTTCCGGCGGCACCAGTGACTACTACATCGACTGCCGCACCACCACGCTGCACGCTGAAGGCGGCCGCCTCACCGGCGAAGCAATCCTCGATCTGCTCAATGAAATCGAGATCGACGCCGAAGCCGTAGGCGGCCTCACCATGGGCGCAGACCCCATCGTCTCCACTGTGGCCACCGCAAGCGCCTGGCGAGCGCACGCCACAGCTGACAGCCGGCTCCTGCACGGGTTCCTGGTCCGTAAGGCGGAAAAAGCGCACGGCACCGGCCGCCGCATCGAGGGCTTCTGCAAGGAAGGCGCGCGCATCGTTATCGTCGACGATGTCTGCACCACTGGCGCCTCCACCATCAACGCCATTGAAGCCGCGCGCGAGGCCGGCATGGTCGTGGCCGCAGTGGTCTGCATTGTGGAGCGCGAAGAGGCCAACGGCCGTCCCGCCGTCGAAGCTGCTGCACAAGGCGCACCGTTCCTCCGCCTGTTCACGGCGAACGAAGTCCGCGCCGAGCACGTAAAGCAGCTGGACGCCGGCCAGATCCCGGTGTCCAAATGACATCGTGTATCAAGCGGAAAAAAACAGACACACCAATGGCCCCGGCGGGGGGTCCGGGGCCATTGGCGCTGCTGCTATAGATAAGTCTTTAGAAAACGGCGTCGGGGGAGGCCGAAACTAAAAACCGGCTGGAGTGCTGGCTGTCTGCTGCGGGGCCTGTCCGCCCATATTGGTCAGGAGGCGAATTTCCACGCGGCGGTTTTTCTTGCGGCCATCGGCGGTATCGTTAGGAGCAACTTCCTTGTCCTTGCCGATGCCGATCAAATAGAAGCGATGCGCCGGGACGCCGTACTTCGCGGCCAGGTACTGCACCACCGCATCCGCGCGGCGCTGGCTAAGCTCGTAGTTGTACTGCGCGGGGCCCGTTGAGTCTGTCCCGCCAGTCACTTCAAGAATGAAACTCTTTTGCGAGCCGAGCTGTCCGGCGAACTGGTCCAGTTGTTCCTTGTCATCGTTGGTCAGCACGGCCTTGTCAAAGCCGAAGGTCACGGCCACGTCACCGAGTGACTTGTAGTTGTCCAGACCTTTCACCACTTCGTCCAGCGAGTCGGCGCGGTGCACCGCATCGTTTGCGGCCATCTGCGCGTCGCCGGCTGCCTTCTGCGCACCCTGAGCGTTTTGAGTGGCCATGTCGGCCGCGCCCTGTGCCTGCTTGATGCCCGACTGTGCGCGCGAATCCGTGTCATGGATATTCCGGTTGTTATCAGCCGCCTTGTCTTCAAGCGAATTCGTATGGTCAATCAGTGGCGCCGTCTGGCTACGGACATAATTCTTGGTGGAACAGCCTGCCACTCCTGCCAAAGCCAGCGTCACAACACAGAGCCCAATTCGGTAAGTCGTCATGGTTTCCTTCCTCCTGATACCCGAGACCGGTCGTCATACGGCACTATTTCCCGGAGCAGAAATGGCCTTCTGCCACCCATGACAGTGCATCTCGGGTGCCAAATGGCATTGCTCGATACAAGTTACTGAAAAATAACGAGTTACATAGAAAATCAAATCCGCTCCAGGGGATAACTACTGTGTAAACTTTACCGTCTCGGTAAGGATTGCCATCGTTTTTTGGGGTAGCTGTGTGACTTCACCGCCCCAAGGCGAATCCAAGGGGAAGATCGCCTACAATAAAGTGCCGCGGCAACCCGGTGAACCCGCAATGGATTTCCACGAGAAAATTCGGACCCTGCCCACGCAGCCCGGCGTGTACCTCTACAAAAATGCGGAGGGCGAGGTGATCTATGTCGGCAAGGCCAAGAACCTTCGCTCCCGTGTTCGTTCTTACCTGCTGGAGGCTTCACAGGCCAACGCCAAGACCGGCTCGCTTATGCGCGAAGCCGTCGATCTCGACTACATCCTGGTTGCCAATGAACAGGAAGCGCTGGCGCTCGAAAACAATCTCATCAAGCAGCGCAAGCCAAGATTCAACATCCTGCTTCGCGACGACAAGACTTATCCATTCGTGAAGCTCACGCTGAATGATCGCTTCCCAAAAGTCTTTGTGACGCGACGGCTGCGCAAGGATGGCGGCGCCTATTACGGGCCCTACTTTCCGGGGAACCTGGCATACCGCGTGGTGGAGCTGATTCACCGCAGCTTTCTGCTGCCGAGCTGCAAGGTGGATTTAAGCCGCTACCATCCGCGGGCCTGCCTGCAGTACTACATTCACCGCTGCCTCGGTCCGTGTGTCGAAGGGCTGACGACGCCGGAGGCTTACAAGCAAGCGGTGCGCGATGCACAGCTGTTTCTCGAAGGCCGCCAGGCGGAATTGGAACGCGCGCTTACGCAACGCATGATGGCCGCCGCCGAAGCTCAACAGTTTGAGGCGGCGGCACGCCTTCGCGACCAGCTCACCACCGTCCACCAGTTGCAGGAGAAACAGCGCATCGCCACCGCTGAGCAGGACGACGACGCGGACGTGTTCGGCTACCACTTTGAGGGCGGCAGCCTGGCCGTGAACCTGTTCCACATCCGCAATGGCAAAATTGTTGACCGGCGCGAGTTTTTCTGGGAGGACCTGCCGGATCTGCTGGAAAACCTGATTGCGGAACCAACTGGAGAAATTGAAATTCGGAATGAGTCAGCAACAACGGATTCCGAAGCGGTGTTCAATGCCGGTCAGGTTTTCAGTGCCCTGCTGAAACAGCTTTACATCGACCAGCCTTACGTCCCGCGCAGCATCCTAGTGCCGGCGGAGTTCGACGACCGCGAAGCGCTGAGTGCTTTGTTGAGCGAGCGCGTCGGTCATCACATTGAGGTGGCCGTGCCGCAGCGCGGAGAGAAGCGCTCGCTGGTTGACCTCGCCGGGCAGAACGCCAAACAGTCCTACACACAGCGTTTCCGCGTGTTGGAGCCGTCGCGCAAGGCCATCCAGGAGGCGCTTGCCGACGCACTCATGCTGCCGGAAATGCCGAAGCGCATCGAGTGCTTCGACATCTCGCACATCCAAGGCGCGGAAACCGTGGCCTCGCTGGTGGTGTGGGAAGACGGCAAGATGAACAAGGCCGAGTACCGCAAGTTCAAGGTGATGACAGTGCTGGGCGTGGACGATTTTGCCTCAATGCGCGAGGTGGTGCACCGGCGCTACAAACGCCTCAAGGAGGAGGGCCAGCCGATGCCATCGCTGGTGCTGATCGATGGCGGGCTCGGCCAGTTGCACGCAGCGGCCGAGGCACTCGAAGACCTGGGCCTCACATCGCAGCCGCTCGCATCCATCGCCAAAAAAGAAGAGGTGATCTACCTCTACGGCAACGAGGAGGAGCCGGTGGTGCTTGACCGCCGCTCGCCTGTGCTGCACCTGGTGCAGGTCATTCGCGATGAGAGCCACCGGTTTGCCGTGGGCTATCACCGCCAGCGCCGCGCCATGCGCGACCGCGACTCTGAGTTGCTGAATATTCCGGGGGTGGGTTCACTTACACGACAGCGGTTGTTGGCCCACTTTGGCAGTCTCCGCGACGTGCAGCAGGCCACGGCAGAATCGTTGGCCGCCGTCGTGCCGAAAAAGACAGCCGAAAGCATTTGGCGGCATTTCCATGAGGCGAGCCCTGCAACGACGGCGAGCACGTAAAATGGCATCGTTTGATGCTATAATCGATGCCTAGAGGCCGACAGATGCGAACTACAATTGCGCTGGATGATGACTTGGTAGCAAAAGCCCAGGAGTACACGGGCATCACCGAGAAAGCTGCGCTTATCCGAGAAGCTCTCAAGGTCTTGATCCACTTTGAAGCTTCGCGCCGGCTTGCGGCATTGGGAGGTACCATGCCGGATCTCGAAGACATCAAGCGCACAAGGGCCGACGATCTGTGATCTTGGCCGACACATCGTTCTGGATCGATCATTTGCGGGCCTCCAATCCGGAGATGGAAGTTCGACTGAACATAGGTCAGATCGTGATGCACCCATTCGTGGTGGCGGAACTTGCTCTGGGCTCGATCAAGAACCGGCAAAAGAAGCTATTCGATCTGGATTCATTGTTCAAGGTAAAGGTAGCCCGACTCAGCGAAGTGCGGCACATGATCGAGACCTATTCCCTTTACTCAAAGGGCATCGGCCTTACCGACGCCCACCTTCTTGCATCGTGCCTGGTGACGACCGGGACGCAATTATGGACGCGAGACGCCGCATTGGCAAAGGCAGCGAAAGCGCTTGGCGTTCTAGCCGCTCTGCCTTAGTTCTCCCGCCGGGAACGATCGATTCCGTCGTCGGGGAAGTGCTATTTGCTCTTGGTCCTTCGCACGAAGGACGCGCCGGCGACGAATGTTACGGCATCGCCGTAAATGAAGTAATCTCGCTCCGATAATAGGAAAACGGCCCCTCCGGCAGAAGCCAACTCACCTCAAGGCGCGTGGCTACGCGAAGTCCTTCCCACTCACGAAATCCCGCGCAACTGCCTGTCCATGGCGTCATTATCGTCGTCTTGCCCACCGCGCGCGGTCTGTCTGCATGACAACTCAGCGGCTCACCAGCGGCGGAGATCCCAATCTCGACCGTGGCGCCGGTGGGGCCGTTCTTGTCACGAAGCCGCAATCTGTCCGGCCCAACCTCCGTGCATTCCAGCGAGCTGTGGTTCAAGAGAATGGCCGGACAGAACGCGATCGACGACAGATAGCGTTGGATTTCGCCCATGTCGGTGTCGTGGCCCTCCAGATCGATCAACTTAACAATGCCCGCCGTCTTGGCGATGAGGTGCCCATGCCCGTTCTCGTACGCGTCGGTGACCGCGATCGTAGTCAACTTTCCGGGATTGATTCGAGCCATCCACCGGAAGCCGCTTTGTGTCGTATCCGTAATAGATTCGGAGGTGAACGGAATCCATCGGCCCTTGAGAGACATCCGCATTTCGCCGTGCTCCGTCGTCCGCAATGAGCGCACACGGCGCGCAGCGGCCTCCCCTCCCGGAAAGCAAAACGCCTTCAAGGCGGCCACGGGCTGCATTATTGTGTCCGCGAACAGTATTTGATCTTGGGTCTCCATATCTGTAATTCAACTCGCAATTCAGCCGCCGGTCTGCGAACCGTGTCACACATGACGAACACTGTTCCAATGTGCGGCTAAGTTAGCGCTCGATACACCGCAGGCCGCCAGCCCCATCGCAGGAGCGTGGTACTCTCAACCTCACCAGATGACCGAAACGGCCCCACAACAAACCCAAAAGCCTGCAGCCGACTTGCCTCGCGTGCTGGGCGCGAGCCAGGCCACCGCCATCGTGGTCGGCACCATCATCGGCAGCGGCATCTTCCTTGTCCCGCGCGAGATGATGCAGGAAGTTGGCTCGTCGTCGTTGGTGTATCTGGCGTGGATTGTAGGCGGGCTGCTGTCGCTGGCAGGCGCCATGACTTACGCCGAATTGGGCGCGATGATGCCCTATGCCGGCGGCGAGTACGTCTACCTGCGCGGCGCGTACGGCGACACAACCGCCTTCCTCTACATGTGGACGTGGTTCGCCGTGGCCAAGCCGGCCTCAATCGCCGCGGTCACAAGCGGTCTCGCGCGCACCCTCGCGGTACTGCCGGCATTTCACTGGCTCACCGCAAGCGTGCCCGGTTTGCCTCTTCTCAATTCGCAATTATTCGCCATCGCTGTGACGTGGTTCATGACCGGCCTGAACTATCTCGGCATCAAGAAGGCCGGCGATTTCCAGCTCGTATTCACGGTGCTCAAGGGGATCCTGATTCTGATTGTTGCCGCGTTCTGCTTCACCTCCGCCACCGGATCGTGGAGCAACTTCGCAACGTCAGTCCCGCATGCCGCCGGCGGATTCAGTGGATTCATGGCGGCGCTGATCGCCACGCTGTGGGCCTATGACGGCTGGAACGATCTGACCATGGTGGCCGGTGAAGTTCGCCGACCGGAGCGCAGCCTTCCCATCGCACTCATCGGCGGATTGTGCGTGGTGGGCGTGCTGTTCATGGCGACAAACGCGGCCATCCAGTACATCCTGCCCGCCGCCCGAATTGCCGCAAGCGAGCAGCCGGCGGTGACGGCACTCTCCGTGGTGGCCGGACCGCGCGGCGCTGGATTCGTCGCGGCAGCCATGGCGCTCAGCATCTTTGTCACACTCAATGGCACAGTAATGTCAGGCGCGCGCATTCCCTTCGCGGCGGCACGCGACCGCCTCTTCTTCCGCCAGTTTGCAGACATCTCTTCGCGCTTTCAATCGCCATCCACATCGCTGCTCGTACAAGGACTCCTCTCGACCGTGCTGCTGCTTTTCCTGAGCAAATTCCAACAGCACTTCGAGCTTGCCATCTTCGCCGAGTGGCTGTTCTACATGCTCACGGCAACCACAGTCTTCGTATACCGGAAGCGCCAGCCGAACAGGCCGCGCCCATACCGAGTGTGGGGATACCCGCTGCTGCCCGCGCTCTTCGTCATCTGCGCGGCCGCTGTGCTTGTCGCCAGCTATACAAGCAACCTGAAGGGCTCGCTGATCGGGACTGCACTGATCCTCGCCGGCCTTCCCGTTTTGTGGATCGTGCGCAAGCGGTATGGGCCTTCGGTCCACACAAGCGAGAGCCACGCCGACTGATAGACGAAAGTTCAATACCTTACCTTTTCGGAATTCTGAAGCAAGGCGCCCACCTTGCGCCCCCAAGGACCGCAAAAGTAAACTCAACCGAAGCAGGAACCGCCCCCGATCCTCCTTCGTGCGCCGCGCGATCATGGCCTGCGAACTCCCCCAAATCCCGAAAGAACAACCATAATCGCCAAGAGGACAATCCATTGCGAGTCGGCATTTTCACACGCGAATATCCGCCCCAGGTTTACGGAGGCGCGGGAGTGCACGTCGATTACCTGAGCCGCGAGCTAGCCCGCGAAATCGAGGTGGAAGTGCACTGCTGGGGCCCGCAGCAATCCGACGGCGACAAACTCCATGTGATCGGACAGCAGCCGTGGGCTGAGATTACCGACGGCACTACCGGCAAGTTCAAAGGCGCGCTCGAGGCCCTCAGCTTGAACCTGACGCAGGTGAAAGGGCTCGAAAACATCGACATTGTGCACACACATACTTGGTATGTGTCGATGGCCGGCTTCCTGGCGAAAAAGCTCTACGGCATGCCCTTTGTGTTGACCACGCATTCGCTGGAGCCGCTCCGCGCATGGAAGTCTGAGCAATTGGGCAGTGGCTACGCAATGAGCTCGTGGATGGAGCGCACTGCAATCCTCGATGCGGACGCGATCGTGGCAGTGTCGCAAGGCACGAAGGCCGACATTCTGCGCGCCTACCCTGAAGTGGATGAAGATCGCATTCATGTCATCTACAACGGCATCGATCTGGCCGAATATCAGAAGACTGCGGAGACCAAAGCACTGACCGATTACGGCGTCGATCCCGCAGTTCCCTATGTGCTGTTTGTCGGTCGCATCACTCGCCAGAAGGGCGTGACCCACCTGGTGGACGCCATCAGCTATCTGCCGCCTGAGACGCAAGTGGTGCTGTGTGCGGGCGCGCCAGACACCCCGGAAATCGCAAACGAGTTGAGGGAGAAAGTGGAGCGCGCGCGGCTGAAGAACCCGCGCATCGTGTGGATCGAGAAGATGGTCACCAAGCAGGAGACCATCCAGCTCTACAGCAACTGCCGCGTGTTCTGCTGCCCGTCGGTATACGAGCCGTTCGGCATCATCAACCTCGAGGCCATGGCGTGCCGCGCGCCGGTGGTGGCCAGCTCAACTGGGGGCATCAAGGAAGTGGTTGTGGATAGCGAAACCGGCTACCTGGTTCCGTTCGAGCCTGACAAGGTTACGGGCTTTCCCGTTGATCCTGACACCTTTGCGCAGGACCTCGCCGGGCGTATCACCATCCTGCTGCAGGATCCTGAGAGATGCAGACACTATGGTGACGCCGGCCGCAAGCGCGTGGAAGACATCTTCAGCTGGACCGCCATCGCGCACCAGACCATCGACCTCTATCGCAAGCTGGTCGAAAAGCGGAAGCCATAGGCTGAACGGTTCGCGAATTTCAGTTCTTGAATCTCAGTTCGCGAATCTCAAGTCGAATCGTTCCTCAATGTCACGAATCAATAGTGCAGATGCTCGAACCCGTGTTGCTCGAAAATCCCATTTGGAATGCACTTTCCACTGAGCATGCGCCGCTGGCATTGGGTGACCAGCGCGCGCGGCGGTACCCGCCTGAAATTGGCCCCCTCAGCGGAATTCCCAACCAGTCGCCGGAGAGCTACGAGGCGTTGCGGACTCTCGCGGGACCTGGCGGTGTGCTGGTACTCTTCTCAATCGACCCGCCGCAAGTCCCCCCAGGCTGGACGCTGATCCGCGGAGGCCAACTGCACCAGATGAGCCGGCAATCGAGCGAATCGCCCTTGTCCATTGATCGCCCCGCCGGACTCGATCTGCGCCGGCTCACGGCAGCCGATGCACCCGCGATGGTGGCCCTTGCCGAACTCACCGAGCCCGGCCCTTTCCGTCTTCGCACCATGGAACTCGGCACGTTCTTCGGTGTCTTTCATGACGGAAAGTTGGTCGCCATGGCCGGCAAGCGGATGCATCTGCCCGGCCTTGTCGAAGTAAGCGGCGTGTGCACGCACCCTGACGCTCGCGGCCGCGGGTATGCTCGCCTGCTCATGTCATTGGTCATTGAGGAAATCGAAGCAGAGGGCAAGACGCCGTTCCTGCACGTTATGGTTTCCAATCCTGCAATCCGCGTGTACGAATGCCTCGGATTCACCGTCAGCCGCACCTTTCATCTCGCAGTCCTGAAGAACGATGGTTGATGCTCCCTTTCTACGATCCCGGCATGTCTCATCTACCATTCATGAAGACGCATGCCCCGTAAGCCCAAGCTCGGCCAAAACTTTCTGCGCGATCAGAACGCGATCCAGCGCATATCAGCCTCGATTGGCGATCTGTCCGGCCAGACCGTAATTGAAATCGGCCCCGGCGAGGGTGCCATCACCAGGTCTCTCGCCGAACGCGCTGTCCATGTAATCGCCATCGAATTGGACCGCGAGCTTGCGCCCCAGCTCCGCGCTCAGTTTTCCGCCGAAAAAGTGACCGTCGTCGAACAGGACGTTCTGCACTTCGATTTTGCGGCAGCCTCGGCAGCAGCCGGCCACCGCCTGCCCATCGTTGGCAACTTGCCCTACTACATCACTTCACCCATCCTGCTGAAGCTGGCTGCCAGCCACGCCGCCCTCGACCGCGCAATTCTGATGGTGCAGCGCGAAGTGGCCGACCGCATCGTTGCCGCACCCGGCTCGCGCGACTACGGACTACTTTCGGTGACGGTGCAAATGTACGGCCCGGTTACGCCGCTCTTTACCCTGCCTCCGGGCGCATTCTCTCCGCCGCCCGACGTACACTCCACCGTCTTCCGTTGGCGGTTTGCTCCGCGATTTACCGAGTTGGGAGTGGAGCACGATCCATTTCTTCGCTTCGTCCGACAGGCTTTCGCACAGAAGCGGAAGACGCTCTCCAACAATCTGCGGGCCGCGAAGTACGATACGGCTCTCACCTATGCCACCTTCGCCGCAACCGGAATTCCAGCGCAGGCGCGCGCCGAAGAACTCCCCATCGAGACTCTCGCTGCAATCCACCTGCACCTCGAAAAGGAAAGAGCCGCCTCGTCAGACGAAGCGGCCCAATCCAGTTAAACTTCCAGCACTTATTTGGGATGACCAGGGGCGGGAGCCGGCGATGAGGAATGGCTCGGTGCCGAGGCTGGAGGCGGTGAAGGCGGACGGCTCGGCGGAGGCGCTGGAGCGCTGCGCCCGGCACCGCCGCCAAACTGGTTACGCGACCCCTCCGAGGGCCGAGGCGCACTGGGTTCGGGCCGCGGTGCACTGGGAGCAGGACGCGGATTTTCTACAGGCCGCGATGCCGGAGGAGAATACGGCTGAGACGGAGGCCGCGCGCTGGGCCAGTTACCCCGTTCCCCGCCAGGCTGTGGAGCCGTCTGCGGAGCCCGCGGATAGGCCGGTCGCATCGTGTTTTGCGAAGGCTGATCCCTGACCGTGCGCGAATCAGGCGGAGCCGGGCGCCCGTACACAGGCCGCGAGGCAACCGGGCGCGAAGCCACGGGCCGCATGGGCGACGCCACCGTTCCACCAATCATCACAGGCGTTCCCACCGCTCGTGGCGGCAGGGGCGCTCCGCCAGCCAACGGAAATTTGCGCGTTACAGGAATTACGGGTGCTGATCCTACCTCATATACGCCGCCATGATGCGGGCTGCGTGGTCGCGGCGCAATCGGCCTCTGCGGCAACTTGTACCACTTAGGAGTGGCGCCGATGGTGTAATACCAGCCGCCGCCATAGCCGCCGTCGCCATAACCACCACCGCCGTAGCCACCGCCGTAACCACCGCCGTAACCGCCGCCCCACCACGTCTGGCACATGCCGGGGGCCCATCCCCACCCAAATGCGTCGTAGTAATTCCAGGCTCCGCACTGGTACGGCATATAGCCCCACGGCTCGCCAGAAACCCAAACGTAGCCGTAGCGAGGAGTCATCATCCAATAACCCGTTCCATAGGGGTCCCAACCGGGGTTGGAAGCCTCATAAGGCGACCAGATAGCCCCCTGATTCGGCACTTCATACCAGGTGCCGCTGCTGTTCAAATCGCCCCATGCCGGGTTGTTGGCCTGCGGCAGGTTTTGATCGATGGGAGTCGAAGCAGTCTCAGACGCGGTCAGAGCCTGATCGCGGTCAGAATTCCACGCATCCCACGAATCGGGCTCAATCGACTCCGCCACGCTGGAGTCAGCCGGATTGCCGCCATTGACCGCGATACTCTCCCCGCCATGGAGATCCACAGCCAGGCCCGTACCTTCAAGGTGCGCATTGCCGGAGAATACCGCCACGTTGGCCGGTCCCTCATCCAGCTTGAGCCGAATCACCGTAAATCCGCTAGCCGTCAGCATTCCGGCGCCGAACTGAACGCGCATCGGGCTGCCCTGGCTCCCGCCCTGCAATTCGAAGTAACCCATGCCGCCGTTCAATACCAGTTCCGTATCTCCATTCGAACGAAGCACGGAAATCGTAAGCGAGCTGTCAGGCGCAATTCGCGCCACGCTGCCGTCGTCAAACTGCACCTCTGCTCGACCGTCATTCCCGGTCGTCAGCTCGGTGCCTTCAAACAGGGGCGTATTCGCGACCGCGTGGTCGGCCAGCATTTGCCCGCCCTGCGCCACCTGCACCTGGCCGTCGACGGTGCTCAACCGCGCGGCACGGCCAGATTGTCCGCCCGAGTCGCCTTCATCGGCGTGCAAAATCATCGCTGAACCCAGGCCCAGAACCAGCCCAAACGCCACAATGCCCCCCATTACCAAGCTTTTTCCTGTCGGCTTCATCACGAAACCTGCCTTTCGACTCAACCGCCTAAAGCACTTCCCCCAACACTATTTAGACACGTGTTCCGGCGGTAAAGTCGCGCCGTATTTTAACCGTCATTTCTGCACCCCGTTTAACAAGGCACGGGCGCGGCGTCTTACCCGTTCCATGACTGAATCGTCGTCGGCAAGACGCTCCAAGATGTCGCGAATGGCGCCAAACTGCTGGGCGCGTCCGTCGTGTGCCGATTCGGTCAAAAGCTCAGTCGCCTTGTCCAGGCCCAGCTTGTCATGCTGCAGAAGGCTCTGTAGCCGCGCGCCCTCAATCAGGGTGTTCGCCACGGAGATGAGGTCGTCGCTCAATTCTTCGATTTGGGAATCCTTGGAGTAATTGAACTGGCACGAGCCCTGCCCGTCCGGGCCTGCGTAAGAAAGCTTCCTATTTCCCTGGAAAGCCACCTTCAGATGGCTCTCGCACTCCACGCCAAAAAACTTCTTCCGGTGCGCCACCTGAAAAACGCGATCGGCAAAGCTGCCGCTCAGCTTCAAGTCGCGATCCACGTCGGGAGGCTCCACTCCAAGACCTTCAGCTCGCTCTGCATTTCCACGCTCAGAACGAAAATGCGCCCTTCCATCTGGGTGGATATCGAGCTTCCAATGCGCCGGAACCAGTCCCGGATTCGAATACTCCACCTGAACCTGCGGCTCGCTTTCACCCTTTGCCGATACCGCGAGGGCGACCAGCGCCACCAAAACCAACAACCTCATCGCCCCATCCCCTGCAGTTCAAGCGTCTGCGCCGTATGAATGTGGCAGATGGCAATGGCCAGCGCATCCGCGGCATCCGCGGGCTGAGGAAGCTCCTTGAGCGCGAGCAGCCGCTGCACCATGAACTGGACCTGCTCCTTGCTGGCCAACCCGTATCCCACAACGCTGGATTTGATTTTGAGCGGTGCATATTCTGCTACCGGCAACCCCTGGCACGCCGCGGCCAGCAGCGCCACGCCGCGCACCTGCCCCAGCTTCAACGCCGACTTTGCGTTCACCGAATAGAAGACCTCTTCGATGGCCACCACGTCCGGCCGCCACGTCGTGAGCGCTTCTGAGAGTTCGCGGAAGACCTGCTCCAGGCGCACCGGAAGCGTCTTGCTCTTGGCCAGCCGGATCCCGCCGAGCGCCTTGCACTCCAGCCGGGATTCACGGCCAGTGTCACAGGTCTCCACCACACCGAAGCCGGTGACCTCGGTGCCGCAGTCAATCCCAAAGACGCGCATTGGGAGAAGTTTACCGCAGCGGAGGTACGCTTGTTCAGCTCTATGCGCGCGCTCAATACGGCCCGAACCAAGGCGACACACGCGTCTGTGAGCTGCATCACCGCACGTCTGGCGGCGATTTTGAAACGATGCAAGGATGTTTCAGTTTCCCCAAATTATCCAGGGCGGAATGGGCGTGGGCGTTTCAAATTGGCGGCTGGCTCAGGCCGTTTCAAAGCTAGGGCAACTCGGCGTCGTCTCCGGCACTGCGCTCGACCAGGTCTTCGTTCGGCGCCTGGCGGACGGTGACAAGGACGGGAACATGCGCAAGGGGATTGAGGCGTTTCCCTTCCCGGAAATTGCCCGCCGCATATGGCAGGAATATTTTGTCCCCGGAGGCAAGCCGGAGGGATCCCCCTATCCCACAAATCAGATGCACCAGCGCCGCGAGCCGCGCAAACTCATTGAGCTCTGCATGCTGGCCAACTTCGTCGAGGTGTTCCTGGCCCGCGAAGGTCACTCCAATCCCGTCGGCATCAACTTCCTCGAAAAGGTGCAGTTGCCCCATCTTGCTTCGATCTACGGCGCAATGCTGGCAGGTGTGGGCTACGTGCTTATGGGAGCCGGAATTCCGCTGCACATCCCCGGCGTGCTGGATGCTTTTGCGGACCATCGCGTCGCAGAATACAAGCTTTCTGTCAGCGGTGCGAACGGGACGCAAGGCGAAGACGTAACCATGCGCCTGGACCCGGCGGAATATACAGGCGACACGGCGCTAGTCCTTCGGCGGCCATACTTTTTGGCTATCGTGTCATCGAACACCCTCGCGACAACCATGCTGCGGCGCGCCAACGGGGTAGTGAACGGACTGGTAGTCGAAGGGCACACGGCGGGTGGCCACAACGCTCCTCCTCGCGGCAAAGTGCAGTTGAATGCCGCCGGCGAACCCCAGTATGGAGACCGCGACCGAGCCAACATCGCTGAACTGCGCGATCTGGGCGCACCGTTCTGGCTGGCTGGCGGTTACGGCAGCCCGGCCAAGCTCCAGGAAGCGCTCGCGCAAGGCGCCACCGGCGTCCAGGTTGGCACCGCGTTCGCCTTCAGCCGCGAGTCAGGCCTTCGCCACGACCTCAAAAGCCGGTTGCTGTCCGCGGCTTCCGCAGGTACAGGAAGCGTGTTCACGAATCCGTTAGCCTCTCCCACCGGATATCCCTTCAAAGTGGCACGGTTGGAAGGCACTTTGTCAGACACCGCGGTCTACGAAAACCGCAACCGCGTTTGCGACCTTGGCTTTCTGCGCGAGGCATACGCAACCAAAGAAGGCCCGATCGGCTATCGTTGCTCGGCTGAACCGATTGCCAGCTTTTTGCAAAAAGGCGGCGATCCGGAAGCTACAAGCGGGCGAATGTGCCTTTGCAACGCCCTGTTATCCAACATTGGCTACGCGCAAATCCGTTCCGACGGCAGTTTGGAACCGCCGCTGGTGACCGTGGGCGACGACCTCAATACGGTCGCCCGATTCCTGGCGCCTGGGCAAGATACTTACTCCGCCGCCGACGTAATCCAATCCCTGCTGGGTACGAACGCCGAAATCGATTCCCAAAAGTAGCGCCGTTCGTTGAGATGGTTTAAAAGATCTTCCATTCAACAGGCGTCACTCTGCCGAATCATCCTCCGCCAGCAACTCCGCCAAGCGATCCAATTGCCGCTCCAACTGCGTGCGATGACTCCGCACCCACTGGTCGAGCGCATCGAGGCCAGCCGACGCAATCCGGCAAGTGCGTACTCGCCCCACCTTTTCCGTGTGGGCCAGCCCGCATTCCTCCAGAATCTGCATGTGCTGCATCACCGCAGTCAGCGTGATTCCCAGTGGATTGGCCATATTCGACACCGACAAGGGACCCAGCGCGAGCCGATCGAGCATCGCCCGCCGCGTCGGGTCCCCCAGGGCGTGAAACAGCCGGTCGATGTTGACCGTGGAGCTGTCGGCCTTCGGTCCGCTCACTGAGCCTCCAGAGCCCTGCCCAGCTTAACCATCAAATCATTCCACCCACCCTCCAGCATCTTCGCCATTTGCGGGTGAGCGCCTTCAAAGTAAGCGCCCTGGTGCGTACAAACCAGGTCAGTCCCCGCCGTCGACGCCACCAGCTCAAACGTGATCTGCGATGCCAGAATGCGCTTGTCTCCGAGCTTCATGGTGGTCGCCATCAAAATGCGGCCGTTGGGAACAATCTCCTGAAATCGCGCCTCGTTGGTGATCACAGTGCCGGCAATCGGAGTTCCCGCTTTCATGCGGTACACCAAAAGTTGCCTGCCGCCCTCTGTGAAGTCCATCGTGAATTCAACCAGGTCGTGCCCTGGGCCCTCGGCAAACCATTGGCTCACCTTTTGAGGCTTGGAGAGAGCAGCAAACACTGTCTCTACTGGTTTGGGAAAGCTGCGCTCGACTACGAAAGTGCTGTGTACCACCTTGGGTTCCGCCATAATCCGATCCTCCTTGGCCGCCCGGCTTCGCCGTCTGGCCATCACTTAAGCAACGACTTCAGTATTGAGCCGAATCGGAGTATTGTCAAGTGGCTACTTCACTATTTTTGAGAACTTCTTTCGACGGCTAACGGGAAGGCGGAATAGGCGGATGTTCCGGTAAATTCTGAGGCGATTCGGGCGCCTTCGGATCGGCTGAGTCTGGATCGGGATTCGGGGAATTCTGCGTTCCTGGCACAATTACCATCTCCGAACCCAGGCGGTGATAGTCGGAGAACACGATCCGGTTCAGCATGGCCACCGGGCGGTCCAGTATTCGCCGATGGGCATCACGGCAAGTGTCGGCTTCCTCTACGGTGAAGGCGAGACTTCGCACCGGACAAAAGTAACGCCGATCGCCCAGCACAACTGCCCCATATTCAATGGCTGAGGCCACTTTGGTGATGGGGTCGCCCGCGCGTGACTCAGCCTGAACTGTAAATCGGACCAGCACGCCAGTGGCGGGATTGATCGACAAAGTGCCATGGTATGCGGGCTGCCCATGGAAGCTTTGCTGCCCCTGGCAGGTGTACTTTACCTGGTAGTGCGAGCTCGCTGCGGGCACCGCATAGCGGAAGACCGCAACCGGGCCCTCCGCCCCGTCCTCCCAGTGGTGAAACGCGCGCGTTCCGTGCTCCAGGTCGAGAAAGACAATTGCCGCTTCCGCACCAAACTCTCCCTGGCTCTCCAGCCCTTCTCCGCGGGGCCTTCTGGATCCGAGGCCCACGCGTGGCGAGTCAAACGCTTCCCTGCCCTCGTTAAAAGTGATCTCCCGTTGCGATGTGGCAACCAAATGCATGCGGGGCTCGGCGGTCAGCATTTGTCCTCCAACAATGACTGGCCCGTTTTCGAATTGGGTGGTTGTGAGTAGCGCGAAAAAGTCCGGCAGGTGGCTCAGTGTCTGGAACACGAATGTACTTGTCTGCCGCATCATTGTTTTCTGAGTTTCTGCGTCGGGCGGCGGCAATGCGGGGATCTCGGTCGCCGGCGGATCCAGCAACGCCGAGCGATCCGCAAGCAGTTCCAAGGCCGATTGGGTGAGGGGTCCTAGCTTGTACTTCGCCACCAAGCGTGCCCGCGTCACACCGGTCAGGCGCTCCGTCAGTTCCAGCGCCGACATACGCGGCGCCAGCGAATCCTCGCGGTTGATCTGGTCAAGCAAATCCGTATCGCCGATTTCCTTTGTCTCTGTGGTCTTCACCTGACCGGATGAAGCAAGAACCTTCTCTAACTGTTGGACAGTAACCCGCTGCGCCCCCGCAGTTCCCAGCGCCACCGCCAGAATCAGTCCAATCAGGATCGCCCTTTGCATCGCCACCCGTGAACGCGGCTGATTGGAAGGCCCACCGCGCGTCGCAATTAGGATAGCGTCGGAGGCCGCAGTCGCGCCGCAGTGCTCGACCTTCACCGATCGCCTTGACAGTACCCGCCGCGCACCGCTACAAAGGCCCGTTCACATCTGCAAGCATTCAGGAAGGATGAACGATGGCGACCACATCGACCCGCCGCAAGCTGCTCGGAGCCATGGGCTCAGCCGGCGCACTGCTGGGACTTGGTTCGGCCGCCGCGCCGGCTGCATACGCACTCCCGCCAGAGGCCGCGGCGCTGCCGGAAAATCTGCTGAGTCTCTCGCGTCTGCGCAGCTACAAGACGCGCCGGTCTTCGAGTTGGGACCGCACCGGCGGCAATGGCGATGCCATTCCAGTCGAGCCTGGCGCCACCGCCACCCTGCTCGACGTGACCGGGGCCGGCGTCATTACCCACATCTGGTTCACCATCAATTCGCCCGACCAGCATCACCTCAAGAACCTCGTCCTCCGCGCATGGTGGGACGGCGAATCGAGCCCCTCCGTCGAGGTCCCCATTGGCGACTTCTACGGCCTCGGCCTGGGCGAGTACTTTACCTACCAGTCGGAGCTGCTGACCGTTGCTCCGGTGAAGGCGCTCAACGCGTATTTTGAGATGCCGTACTCGTCCGCAGCCAAAATCACCATCACCAACCAGGGCAATAAGCGCACAGACAATCTTTATTTCGCCATCGACTACGTCACTCTGCCCTCTCTCCCTGCGGAAATCGGGCGCTTCCACGCGCAATACCGCCAATCCGCCCCGGCCAAACCAACACTCGACAAGTGGACCTACAACTGGGACAAGGCGGTCGACGGCATCAAGAACCTGAACGGCGAAACCAACTATGTCTTCCTCGAAGCCGCGGGCCGCGGCCACTTCGTCGGCGTCACCCAGGCCGTCGAACAGAATCAGGAAGGCTGGTTCGGCGAGGGCGACGACATGATCTTCATCGACGGCGATACCGCACCCACCATCAACGGCACCGGCACTGAGGATTACTTCAACGGCGCCTGGGATTTCAACGGCCAGCCCTTCGCCTATCCGCACAACGGCGCGCCCTGCATCATTGATCCCGAGCGCATCGGAGGCCGCTACTGCCTCTATCGCTGGCACACGGAAAGCCCCATCACCTTTGAGAAATCGATCAAAGTAACCATCGAGCACGGCCACGGCAACCACCGCGCCGACAACTTTTACTCGACCGCTTACTGGTACCAGGCTGAACCGCACGCGCCCTTTCCTGCCCTCCCGGACCCGGAAGATCGGATTCCTCGCATCTTCGCCGTCAGCGGGGCAGGTGCAGCCAAGCCCAAG